>NZ_JAHKQC010000014.1:0-3147 GCF_018860845.1 Pseudoalteromonas sp. C2R02
TATTGAATAGTTCATAACTAAATAAAATAAGCTTAAGCAATTGTTAAATGATATGTGCCTATTTAATACATTCGTATATGTAGTTGACTATACAGACTTTATTTTAAAAATATAATTAATGCTATATGCAAATAACATTTTCAAGTCTTGTTTGATGCACAAAGCCCATTTATATGTGTCCCTTTTTCAGCAGGGTTCTGTAAATCTTTATGTGAGATATTTGGTTGAATATATTGACTATTAACACAATTTAAAAGAGCTGATGCAGATGCTGATTTAGAAAAAACTCCTGTAACGACCATGAAAGCTGTGAGTAAATATAAGTAAGGTACAGCCATAATAAATTATCCTTAATATAAAGCTTTGTATTAAATCTTAAATATCGTATTCAGTGCTATTAAGATATTTTAAGATTGTAGAACTTAAGACGTACAAAAATCAATTAAGGTTTAAATCATTGAAAGTTTTGTAGAAGCAGCATTAAAAAATATACTGATATGTTTAAGATAATACAGTATTTCAACTGATAATCAGACACACTAAGGTGTGAGTATTGTTTGTCAGCTACCACTTTTGTTACCTAATCATCATGGCTTTTAGTTTGCCAAGGCTTATCTTTTAGCGTGAGAAAAAAATCAATAAAAGCACGGGTTTTAGCTGACATTAAAACTCGCTCCTTATAAGCAATATATAATTGGTAATCTTGTGAGGGCATGTCTAAGTTAAGAGGCTCTAAATGACCTATTTTAACTTTATCAGCTGCAACAAATTCTGGTAGTCTGATAACGCCTAAGCCTTTTAGGGCGGCTTTTAATAATGCAGCTGAACTGTCGATGTAGAAATGACCACTAACAGTGACAGAATGAATTTGCTTACCTTTAGTAAAGTAATATTGCTGGCTATTGGATGTGCATAAACAAGGTATGCTACTGAGTTGGTCAATTTGTGTAATTGATGGATAGTTGCTTAAAAACTCAGGACTTGCAAATAATCCACATTTAAAAGTAGCAAGTTTACGTGCGATATAATCACCGTCTGGGAGTTCGGAGCGGTTAACTAAAAATGCAACATCAAAATCTTTAATACCAAAACTATCTGACTGACCTACTAATTCACAATTAACTTCTATTTGTGGATATTGGAAACAAAAATCACTGATTAAATCTCCCACAATATTTGATAAATTCAGAGGAAGACTCACCTGTAATTTGCCACTAAGTTGATTTTTATGATCTAAAATTCCTTCTTCAGCTAGAGCAAGCTGTTTAAATAGCATTTGGTATTGCTTAACAAACTTTCGGCCATCATTTGTTAACTTGATGCCTCCTGTGCCTCGGTTAATTAACCGCATACCAATACTGTGTTCTAATGCTGTAATCCGCCGACTCACTTTTGATTTATTAATGTTGTGATGATTGGCTGCTGCGGTAATACCGTTAAATTCGACTACTGATAAAAATAGTTGAATGTCATTTAAGTTAAGTGAAAACATTTTAAAATTCCTTTTTATTCTATATTAAACAGCTGTTGCATTTTAGCAACGAAATGTTGCCTAAATAGAGATTTAAAGGTGTTTTAAATTCATTTAATCTATTTAAATACCTCGTAACACTTACTTTTTGCAACAAGAGCCAGTTTTACATAGTTTTTTAAAAGGATAAATTTAATGAATAAATCAACGGTTTTATATTTTAGTATCATCTTATTATTTAGTAGCATCAGTCATGCGACAAACGAAATGAAGCAAGTAACATTAGCTGAAGAGCAGCGATTAACTTTAGTGCTCGCTAAAAATAAACAAGGTGGTGAAAAGGCACAAAAAACTTATATAGATGGCGTATTTCGATTAGCGCAACACAACAACATAGATTCTTTAGCTTTGTTTTCAGTAACGCAAACTTTGGCAGGTGAATATCAACCTGAAGCCTTTGCTATGTATGCATGGCACAATGAAAAAGTGTCGACACAAGTAAGGCAAAGCGGTGATTACAAAACAAAATTAAAACCATTGCAAAAATTTGGCTGGGATGAGTTAGCAGCTGCAGATGTTGATATGAAAGACTTATCTCACTACCAATTTGACGAGGAGAAAACATATACTTTAGCTGAGGTGTGGCTCAAAGATGCGGCAGAATATGCTAAATATTATAAAGGTAGTGCCTTGTTTAGAGAAAAAATAGGAGCCAAAGTCATTTTTAAACATACGCCTAATGAATACAATAGTTTAAAACGCGGTGCTCAAGGTCCTGACTTTTTAATACTCGTTGAATGGCCAAATAAAAACGGGCCAATGCAATATGTGCAATCACCAGAATTCAAAAAGTACGAGAAATATATAACTGCAGGTGTTGAAAAGCTAGGTTGGTATGCCCTTCGTTTGAATAATGAAACAAAGCAAATTTATTAAATTAATTTGATTTAGGATACTGCAGGTATTGATATATCAACACATTTCATACAAGGTGAGCGCATTTTAATTCCAGTAGTTATCTTGCTTTTTATAAGCCTCACCCCCATTTATTTTCTTGTCTGATGTAATAAAAACAGTATAAAAAAGGATGATAGATGTTTAAGCAGTACCCTCTAAAGGATGTGAGTGATGACGTTTTAGCTAAAATTGGGCAAGGCGTATTAAATACTTATCATATTGATAATCTGTGTGATATTGATCGTAAAAAAGCGTTATCAAATGAAATTAAAGATTTATTGAAGTTTAACGAAGGTAACGATAGCGAGAGTTTAGCTAAGGTGCGCACTCGTAGGCAGTTACCAAACTCTATTACCGATGAAATGTTAATGCCAACGATATTTGAGTTTGAAAACGGACTTCTATTATTAGCAAGTGTATGGCGCAATGAAGCTGATGAAACTCTAATAGAAATATTTAGTGATCAGGTACTTGATTTAGTGTTATTGAAAACGGTTGTGCCAATACTTAACCAAGCATTTTCGTGGGCTTTGGCAAAATATATTAGTGTGTGGACAAAACCTGATACAGAAGCCGAAAAACAGCTTTTTGAGCTATCAGGCAGTATAGGCTGTGATAGTTTTCTTGCTGCGAATCAAAAGCAACTAGTGTTAACTTCAAATAGTGAACTAACTCTTCGGGCTTTTGACTTGGAAATCGACTGGCCTTGGTATGAGAAA
>NZ_JAHKQC010000029.1:0-209875 GCF_018860845.1 Pseudoalteromonas sp. C2R02
CTCTAATTTTGTGTCACTTCCTAAGAAGTGACTTTAGAACTCAATCTGCAAGAGTGCCCACACAGATGATTACTTATTGTTAAAGAACGTTGCTTTGAAGCCTTGCTTCGAAGCGGAGGTGCATAATACACCTTAAAAGTTTTGAGTCAACACTTAATTTTAAGTTTCTTTATAAGAAGTTTAAATTCAAGTTTTAATTTGACTGACCAATCTAGTCGATATCGCTACATCCCTTTAAGAATGTTGCTTGCCGTCTGTGTCGGTGGAGGCGCAGTATAGAGAGATTCTATTTTAGCGCAAGTGTTTTTATTAGGTTTTTTGAATTAAATTTTTATACTTACAATAGGCACAAGTTAATATCATCTTATCCACAAAACCCTGTGTATAACTGTGCTATTTATTGATATCAACTTATAAATTTAGAATAGATAGCGGTGCCCCAAGTCACTGCAACTATTAATATAGATAAAGTCACTGCAGCAGAGCCCATATCTTTTGCCCTACCAGATAAAACATGATGTTCTGTACTCACTCGGTCTGTTAAGGCTTCAATAGCAGAGTTTAATAGCTCAACGATTAATACCAACAGCAACACGCTAACCAATATTGCCCAATGCATAACAGATACAGCTAAGAAAAATGAAACAGGCAGCATCAAACAAGCTAATAGCAATTCTTGCCTAAATGCAGACTCTTCCTTAAATGCCGCCTTTAATCCTAAATAAGAACAATAGCTGGCTTTAAATATTCTTTTAATTCCTGCACCATTTGGTTTATTTGTATCTTCCATAAATCCCCACTTTACTTTAGTCATAAAAAAACCCGCTTTCGCGGGTTTATCTAAATAACTTATTTAAGCAACACCATATTTATCACGATATGCTTTAACAGTATCTAAATGTTCAGCCATATCACCTTTATCTTCTAGATATGTGATTAAGTCAGCAAGTTTAACAATTGAAATAACTTTGGTATCAAAGTCACGTTCAACTTCTTGAATTGCTGAAAGCTCAGCTTTACCTTTTTCCTGACGATCTAAAGCGATTAAAACACCAGACAAAGAAGCACCATTGGCTAAAATGATTTCCATTGATTCACGAATAGCAGTACCAGCTGTGATCACGTCATCTACTAACATGATACGACCCTTTAATTCAGAGCCAACTAAAGAACCGCCTTCACCATGTGTTTTCTTCTCTTTACGATTAAAACAATACGGCATATCGATATCATAATGATCAGCTAATGCAACAGCTGTCGTTGTTGCAATTGGAATACCTTTATAAGCAGGGCCAAATAAAACATCGTATGGAGTTTTAGCATCAGCTAATGCTGCAGCATAAAAACGGCCTAAACGCGCAAGATCACGACCAGTATTAAATAAACCAGCATTAAAGAAATACGGGCTAGTACGACCTGATTTTAGAGTAAACTCACCAAATTTTAAAACCTGCTTTTCAAGAGCAAATTCAATAAATTCTTTTTGATAATCTTTCATTAATATAAACCTTATATAAATTCAGTGAGGGATTAAGCTAAAGCTTTCTTTTGAGCATCAATAATTTCAAGAATCGAATTTTTTGCTAAACCAGTTAAAGTATCTAACTCTTCAAAAGAGAAAGGTTCGCCTTCAGCAGTACCTTGTACTTCAATTAATTTACCAGTTTCAGTCATTACTACATTCATATCAGTTTCAGCAACAGAATCTTCAATGTATTCTAGATCTGAAATTGCCTCACCTTTATATATGCCAACTGAAATTGCAGCAATCATATATTTAAGTGGGTTAGAGTTAATCATACCTTTATTACGCATATGTGTAAGTGCATCTACTAATGCAACACATGCACCACTGATAGAAGCAGTTCTAGTACCACCATCGGCTTGAATAACATCACAATCAATTGTAATTGTATTCTCACCTAATGCACTTAAATCTATTGCAGCACGAAGTGAACGCGCGATCAAACGTTGGATTTCCATCGTACGACCACCTTGCTTACCACGCGCAGCTTCACGACCACAACGAGTATGTGTAGCACGTGGTAACATAGAATACTCGGCATTTACCCAGCCCTTACCTTGGCCTTTCATAAAGCGAGGTACGCCCGATTCAACTGTTGCAGTACACAAAACCTTAGTATTACCAAATTCTACTAATACTGAACCTTCAGCATGCATAGTATAATCACGGGTAAAAGTTACTGGACGGATTTGGTTGCTTGTTCTTTCACTTGGGCGCATTGTCACTCTTCTCTAATTCAAAATTTTGCCTATTATAAAAGGTTGCGAGTAATTATCAATGAAGGACATCACAAACTATGATGTTCATTAACCTTTAATCAGTTAAATAGCTGTAAATAATATTTAACTAGCTATAATAGAGACAATTTACTTACTTAATATAGTAACAGCTCTCAATTTAGGAAATCATATCCATGATCTATAGTATGACGGCATACGCTCGCCAAGAAGTTAAAGGCGATTGGGGAACAGGTGTTTGGGAAATTCGCTCAGTTAACCAAAGATATTTAGAAACATTTATCCGCACACCTGAACAATTTCGTGGAATGGAGCCTGTAATTAGAGAACGTTTAAGAAAAGAGCTACAACGCGGTAAAGTTGAGGTTTTCCTTAAATTCACATCAAATCCAGCCAATGTAGGTCAACTATCTATCAATGAAAACTTAGCTGCACAATTAGTCAATAGTGCTAAGTGGGTGCAAGCCCAAAGCCAAGGTGATATCAATCCTGTAGATATTTTACGCTGGCCTGGCGTAATGGAAGCTGAAGAAGTAGATATGAATGCTGCACAGGCAGAAATGCTGTCTGCATTTACCGCAACTTTAAGTGACTTTAAAGATGCTCGAGCTGCAGAAGGTGCAAACCTAGAAGAAATGATAGCGACTCGATTAACCGCTATTTTAGAGCAAGTAGACATTGTTGAAAATCACATGCCAGCAATAAAACAATGGCAACGTGACAGATTACAACTTAGATTAGATGAACTTAATGCTGAAATCGACAATAACCGACTAGAACAAGAGCTAATTTACTTAGCGCAAAAACAAGATGTTGCCGAAGAACTTGATCGCTTAAAATCTCACGTTAAAGAAACACGTAAAATCCTTAAAAAAGGAGGCGCTTGTGGCCGTCGTTTAGATTTCATGATGCAAGAGTTTAACCGTGAAGCAAACACTCTAGCCTCAAAATCTATCAACAGTGATATCACCAATGCAGCTGTTGAATTAAAAGTACTGATTGAGCAGATGCGTGAGCAGATCCAAAATATCGAGTAATGTTTCACGCTGTTTCAGCTTGTTTAAAATCTTAATAAAACCGCCAACTTAGGCGGTTTTCTATTTCTGACTGTTTACTAATTGTTCTCTTTGTTTCAATATAATGGTGACAGAAATGGTGACAGATTTTTAGAAAGTCACCAAAAACCACTTAACCTTTCATTTTCTGTCACCATTTAACCAATAAGAGGTTGATATGGCAGTAAAAATGAATGATAAACAAATTAAGTCTTTATTAAGTAAAAAGGTGACAGGCCGCCATGCTGTTGGTAACGGACTATATTTTAGAGTAACAACTGAAGGTTCAGGGTTTTGGGTTGTACGTTATGCTATTCACAAAAAACGTCGCGAAATTACAATTGGGAAATATCCTGATATTTCATTAGCAGATGCGAACTATCAAACTGCAAAAATAAAAATTGATGTTAAAAATGAGATAGATCCACTAGCAGAAAGAAAAAGAGTTGATTCTATCGAATTTAAAACTGTTGATGATTTAGCAGAAGATTGGCTCAAAGATTGTGATAAACGATTAAAACACCCTAATATTCCACGACGCGTTTATCAAAAAGATTTATCTCCTTTTATGGGGGATTTAACTTTAGATCAAGTAACTCCCCGAGATATACGCTCCATAATAAATAGAATCGCTGATAGTAATCGCCCTACGATAGCAAATGACGCTTTAATGTATTGCAAACAACTGTTTCGACACGCTATAAAACTTGATTTACGAACAACAAATCCAGCGGAAGCTTTTACAATTAGTGATGCTGGAGGGGTTGAACAAAGTAGAGATCGCGCTTTATCTCTTGATGAACTAGCTCAAGTGTTCGACTGTTTAAGACAAAATCAAAATCAATTCACCCGTGATAACTATTTAGCTACCGCCTTACTCGTTTCATTGGGAGTTCGAAAAGGAGAGCTAATTGCTGCAAAGTGGAATGAATTCGATTTAAAAAAAGGTTTATGGCACATACCTGAAGCACGCAGTAAAACAGGTATATCAATAAGTGTGCCTTTATCTAAAGAAGTTATTGCTTGGTTAAATGAATTACAAATAAGAGCATATGGTTCAGAGTTTGTATTTCCGAACCGTAGAGCAAGCAAACGTTTTGGTCATATAAGCCCAGATACTTTAAATGCAGCACTCAAGAAATTATTCATAGAAGATAAAATGCCTGTTCCACACTTTACGATTCATGATCTCCGGAGAACATGTCGTAGTTTGTTAGCCAGTGAAGGGGTTCCTGGTCACATTGCAGAACGTTGTCTAAATCATAAACTAAAAGGCGTAGAAGGCATATATGATAGATATGATTACTTAGATGAAAGAAAAGAGGCTCTACAAAAAGTATCCTCTGCTCTCTTACCATACATAAAAGTATAATTTTTCAGGTTTTTTTATTCTTTAACCTCTTGGGATAGAAAAAACAATCCCCATTATTAAAACAAGATGATTAATAATACATCTATTATTTTTCAAAAGATTTTTATTTAAATGAGGTTCATATGAAGTCAAGAGAGCTTAGAACAATACATGATTTAATTGCGACTAATTATCGTTTGACACCTTGTGGTGATGGAAAATTTCTACATGAGTTTACGCCTAGCACTACAAAAACAGTCTATCAATTTGAAGGGAATGGTGTCGAATTAATTGAAGAAGGTCAACGATATAATATTGGTTATTTTATTGACTCAAATGGAGATAATATAATAGAGCCTTCTGCTTTATCTAAAACAGTAGAAGTTAACCCGATGTTTAGTTTTGCTTATGCGCAACAGCTAGCAAAAGAAAATCATGTTATTGAGAAAGATAAAAATGATACAAGAGTAACCCATAGTGCTACCGACGGGTATTACTGGGGGAAAAAGTATGCATGGCGTATGTTTGGTACCGTAATTTCTGATAATGCTTTTTTTAAATATTTAAAAGAAATTGGGCACCCTAAAATTTCATGTATAACAAATAACCCAGATTTACAATATTCAAGTGATCCTTCAACGGCTTATAAAGAAGAGGGACTTGAAGAAGCAGTGAGAAATCTAATCTCTACGGCAGAAAAAGTCAGCCCTGCATATTTTAAGTCACCTTTATACTCTAAAAAATTCTCCATACGTGGTATTAAAGCTATAAGCGATAAAAAATAATTTAAGTAAATTATTAAAATTTATATATTTAACATTATAACTACTTAATTTCACCTTGCATTTACTTAGAATGGAATACAATTAAGATCAAATAAAATCCAACCTTTGATCTTAATTTTTAAATACAAACTGATGCTTGCATTAAATAGAAAAGTTAATTTTTGAAAAGAAAGTTTAGCTATTCAGCTTGAGCTTTTTCAATCAACAAAAAAACTTAACTTGTCTGAAACGTATGAAGCTATCCCAAAGGAAGTATCAACTGATGATCCTAGAATTACTTGGGTAAGTGATGGTATTGCTGAGTCTGTCGAAAAAACATTCTCACTTGATGGTAAAGCCTTTGTTGCAGAAATTTCACCCGCTAATTTCAAAAGTAAAAAAACTAAAAAATTTCAAAGTTTCTTCCCACATCTCAGAGAAGCTAGAATTGAATACGCTATTATTACAATGGCTTCAAAGCAGCTTATGCAAATAGAATCAGATAAAGACAATAATAGAATATTCTTTTTGAAAACGACTTTTTATCAAATTCAAAAAGAACTGGTTCAGTCAATTAATAAACAAGAAAATAAAACTCTAAAACCAAATGATTGTCCATATAACACATCAAGTATTCGAGAAGCCTTAGAAGTTCTGAAGCGTACCGATATATCGGTTAGAAATGAGTATTGAGAAGATGTATATATTTTTAATCGCATCAAAGATATTTACCTCGAAGATAAAAAAGTAGTCATTGAAATATGAAATATGATCACCAAATATATCAGTAGCTGAGATTGGAGAGCTTCAGATGCTGATAGTTTGTTAGCCTCAAAATCATATTACATTATCAAGCTTAGGGCGTTGTTGAATCTAAAATTTCGTTATGCTTGCCAAGGTGCGACTTATGGCCCGTCATTAAGCTTTATAATTGATAAGATCAGTTTCCATGAAAATAAAGAAAAACGCATCACTTTACAAAAGATAGTTAAGTTACTGAACTCTATGCATGAAGTATCTAAAGTCGAAATTATCAAAAAATATGAAGGGCGTAGAATAATCGATGCTATTTTAAAGATTCACCCTTCTGATAGCTTTATTATAACTATGATTGAAAACAATAAACTCACTAAGCGTAGCCAAAATACGCATATTTGAAGTAAGTGAAATTTATTAATTGAGCCACTACGCTCTGATTTTATAACTGACTGAGCATTTAAAAATGCACACACGC
This sequence comes from Pseudoalteromonas sp. C2R02, assembly GCF_018860845.1. NCBI lineage: Bacteria > Pseudomonadati > Pseudomonadota > Gammaproteobacteria > Alteromonadales > Pseudoalteromonadaceae > Pseudoalteromonas > Pseudoalteromonas sp. C2R02. The sequence goes on from NZ_JAHKQC010000029.1 coordinate 6,667, forward strand.
AATACAAAATTCAAAAATGAAAACTATTATTCGGTCAAAAAAACAAATTATTTAACCAATAAAATATGAGAACCCAAGATGCTAGAGCAATTCCAATAACTGATTATCTCAAAAAGATTGGAGCCAAACTTGCCAGAACACAAAATGGTACTAATGGATTAGAGTATGTTTACCATAGCCCAAATAGAGATGATAAAACCCCTTCTCTTTGTGTTAATGTCGCAAAAAACATCTGGTCTGATGTACCACAAGGCGCATGAGGGAGATTAATTGAGCTAGTTTGCCATATTAACGGTATACAACAAAGTAATGTAAGCCAAGCATTGAAAGTTTTAGATCGTATTTATCCTTTTATGACCATTACCTCAAAGTCAAGCAAAAAGGTAATTTCAACATCACCACAAAATCAAACAGGATTAACTTTTCAATCAAACTTATTAAATAAAAATACAGCTGACAAAAATCAGGTTACTGGCTTAAAGAAAAAAGCATCTGCTATAAAAATAATTGAAGTAAAAGACCTTTATAGTTACCCACTTAAAAATTACCTATCTGGTGTAAGAAAAATAAACTTAGACATTACTAATCAATACATAAAAGAGGTTACTTGCCAAGTTATCACAACAGGTAAAGTATTTTATTCTATCGGTTTCCCTAGCGGTATAACTTACGCATTGAGAAATAAAAACTTCAAAGGTTTTGCATGAACTTGAGCTGATATAAGTATTTTTAATTACCACACATCAAACGTATTACTATTTGAAGGGTTTATAGATTTTTTATCATATCTTACAGTTAAAAAGATATCTGAACCACCATTCACAACTGTAGTTTTAAACAGTTCTGTTATGATGCCTAGATTTATTGAGTTTGTTAATAAAAATAAGTTTATTTCAAGTGTTGATTATTTTAGAGATAGAGATGAAATAGAAGGTAAAAATACAGGTTTACAAACGCTAAAACATATTCAGAAAAGCCTTGAACCAATTAGAATTAATGATATTTCTAGATTTTATATAAAATATAAAGACCTCAATGAATGGCTTAAAAATGAATTGATACTTAACAACTAAATATTACGTTAAGTACCAATATAATTAAAACGTTAAACTTTTTTCATTCTCGGTATAGTGACGATCAACAATGTAGCTAGGATTATTCAAACAACTAGAAATACTTTTTGTAGCAAAAATAATTTGATAGTCAACGTCATAATTCATTAAAGATTCAAGTAATACTTTCTGAAAGTTACTAGATCTTACGTCTTCCATTCCACCATTCTCAATTCCATCTAAAACCATGAATCTAGGTATTCGAATATATTTTTTATCTAATGATGTTAAAAGTAATGCTAAATGAAATGCATTATTTAAATAAACGGTACCACTTTCCGAAAAAGCTGTTTTACCATTCACTGCAACTGTATTTGAAGCAAAATCAAAATCAATTCTATCCGCATGTTTGAATTCCTTTTCAGCTCCTATATCTTTATTTAAAATAGAAATTAAGTGCTCTGAAACAAGTTTAGCAACTTCAGGTTCTCTTACAGATACTTGATATTTTTTCTTTTCAATTAAATCCTTTAATCGATTAACTTCTTTTTGAGATTTATCACGCTCAAGAGTCAATTCAGAAATAGAGCTATGCAATTCAGCTACTTTATCTAAAGTTAATAGCTTTTCTTCGATTTCACCTATTTTAGTATATAAGCTATAAATTTTCTTTTCATTAGCTGCATTTAAAGACGTCATAGTAGCTGTTGTCTTACTAATATTTTGTCTTAAAGCTTTTCTAAAATCATTTCTTTTAAGTTGCAATACTGACCACTCTGTCATTTTATTATCTAGTATTTTGAGTGATTCTTTTAATTGGATATCAATTTCATTTTTCATTTTTATTAAATTAATATTTTTAGTACCGCTTGTATCTTCACTTCCGCATAAATGACAGCAGTTATGTAAATTAGCGTTAAGTTTTTTATTACAACTAGGACACATTGAAAATTTAATTTTGGGAACTTTAGCACCTATTTTTAATGAATCATTTATTGCACATAATTTATCATTTAATTCAGCCACAAATTCTTTAGAATCTTCTATCTCAAAATTCATTTTTTGAATTTCAGTTTCACACAAATAAAGCATGTTTTTATACTTTATACTATCAACAGCACATTTTTCTGTAGTCTTTTTTTCATCGGTATATTTTAATAATGCATTTTCTTTTAAATCTATAATCTCTTCATTTAAATCAATTATATTTGCTAGATATTCTTTTTTAGCTTCATCTATTGACTTAAAATCTTGAGAAAAAGAAGTTTTACCTACCACAGAATGAACTGCTTGTAATTTTGCGACTATTTTAGTTAAAGCTTTATCTTCTTTTTGAAAATTAATTTTCGCATCATATAATTCATTATCATATAAGCCCAATAAATATTTACCAATCGATTCTCTTTTAAAAGCAGAATCAAATGGTTCTATATTAAAAATGCTATATGAAGGATTCGATTGGTCACTATACAATAAGCGAAAAAGCTGATGAATAGTAATGTTGTTATTATTGGCATCTGCTTTTGCTTCAGGAATTCCCATTATGCTAAAAAGCTTTTGAGAAAAACTAGATCTTGAAGTAATCGAATATGGGTAATTTTTCCAAGTATCAATTGGTGCTTGTATAGCTATATCTAAAGAATCAAAAAAAATATCCATTGACTGCTTTGGTAAATTACAGTTTTTTCGCCTAAGAGTTAATGGGTTTTCATTTATTTCGATACCAACATATATCAAATCAGCTTTTCTAGATTCATCTTTCCAATTAGGTATTTCATAACCAAGACCATACATTAAGAGCTGAATGACGGAAGTTTTCCCTCCTCCATTACATCCACTGAGAACATTAACGCCTTTTGAAAAGTTTGCGTCATAAATGATCTTATTTCCTTTCTTAACTAACAACCTTTTAACATTAATTGAAGGACTAAAATGCGTCATATTTATATTCCATTAATTTGCTTATACACTTTAAACCTTTATCACCAGTTAGCTTAATTTCTTGAAGATAGTTACAAATAAAGTTTATAGCCTGATCCGATATACTATTTTCTATATCTAGTGCAATTTTTTTTATATCCGATGGTAAATTATCTAAATTAAAATTATACCTATCGTTATCTTGTAACTCAGTTAAAACTCCCATAGCTACTAAAGTAAAAATCACAGAGTCATGTATAGAGCTCATACTTTCAAATAAATTTATAGGGTTATAATTTTGATAACGATTTTCATACCCTTTAAATTTATTCTTTTCTTTTAATAAATTTTTGCTTATTGATATTTTTACGATGTAAGCAGGGTTTGCAACCAAAAAATCAAAAATTCTAATTCGATCTCTTTCTATCTCAGTTATTTTTAATTTAATTAGAATAGAAACTACCCTAAGTAACGTATGGTTAGGATCTAGGGCTTTATTATATAGAAGCATTTATCTCCACTCCAAATGAGAGTTTCCGGTCAAGAAAAAAACCATACCATGTATCTGACGATTAAATATTTCCAAGACATTCTCACCTAAGTGAGCCTGAATTTCACCCTCCAAATAATTTCTAAAAATAACTTTTATTTGATTTTCTTCTTCTACTGATCTTAATTGGCTTTTAATTTTACAATTAAAAATAGACTCAACTTCAGCTAATAAGAAAGTAATCATTTTTTGAGCTGATTTATAATGTTGGTATTCGATGATGAGCATGGAGATTAATTCTTTCAACTCTTCTGCATTTTTGATTAAATAATCAAATCCAGCTTCTGATAGAATATTTGAAAGTTCACGAGCTTCCGATTTGTCAGTACAATAATGATTTAATTCATTAATGATTTTTGTTGTTGTTATATTTTTGTTTTTTTCTTCCGTAAACTTTTTTGACAACATGTCCATCTGAGAAGGAGCAGGCAATATAGTCAATTTATCACCTACAATGACATCATTTCCTGCTTTAACATCACGGAGTTCAACATGCTTACTATTCCTAGAACTACGGAACATCGAAAATAGACTCATTTTCCAGTCTTATTACCAGCAACAACATCGCCACCAGCATCGATATTCTTCATTATAGTTTTTTTACTTCCTTTAAAGTTTATTGCGATTTTAACACCTAAACCAAGAACAGCTAAAGCAGCTATACCGATTAAACCGTATACCATTAATTCATTCATTTACATTTATCCCTTAAATAAATTACCAAGGAGTAATAAAGAAATGACTTGATAAAACAAGCCTTTTTCCTTGGCCTAGATCTGAAGATCTATTTCAGATACAAAAAGATAACATGTAAATATATAAACTTAAATATAATTAGTTATTTAAAGTCGGATTTGTTATTTTATTTTTTAAGTCAGTAAAAATTTAAGAAATTTAGTTTAATCACTTTAGATCGCGAGTATTAAAAGATTAAAAAGACTAATAAAAAGGTTAGCCTAATTTAAAGTCATGAAACTTCCCTACGGTAAAAGATTAAACAAAATTAGCTGTACCACAAGCTCCTGCATTACTGTACTTTTAGCTCCTGTTTTTCAATAATTAAATGTTTAATTCTTCTGCTAAAAGTATCAAACGTGCTCTATACGCCTGTAATTTTTTATAAATGCTTTTTTAACGTACCTAGCAACCCTGTAATGTAATCGAATATCAACTTTTAACGTACCTTCCCCCCCTGTAATTTATTCATTTTACTATCGTAAAACTCATATCGTACCTTAACTCACTGTAGCCCTGTACTTTCAGCCCCTGTAATAAATTGCCTTTTATGAGTTTTATCGCTTCAATTTTGGGGTTTGATTTATTGCAGAACTTGAGTAATATTTAAACTTACAACTCGGGGGCTGATTTGTGTAAGCAAGATTGCAAACTTCCGGAAATACGCTTCGCGACCGTTGTTTGCATCTTGTGAGGGGCGTTCCCCTCAACCCCCTTCAGAGCTAATGAGACCGGTCTCATTCAATAACATTAAAGTATTTTTACTATTAATTGAGAGCCTATGGATAGCAACGATAATAAGAAAAAATACCAAAAACAATATATGGCTGAATTTCGACAACAGCATAAGCGTGTTGAACTCAATTTTACCATAAAAGAATATCGGCTGTTTGAAAAAGCAGCCAAATCAGAAGATTTAACTGTCAGCCAAGTTGTTAAAAATATGGCTACAGCCTACCACCAGCAAAATTACTTTGTTCCAAATGAACTCAAAGAAAAATTAGATACTCTACATTTTTTGATACGTAACATTGCAAATAATGTGAATCAAATTGCTCATCGTTCAAATACCTTAAAAGTAATGATTGAAGAAAATGAACTATTAATGGAGCTCAAAAAGCTTGAAGATATGGTGACAGACTACACCTTACATGGATTAAAAAAATAACATGATAGTAAAGTCAAAAAGCAGAAAAGTGGGTAACTTTGATCAGCTTTATGACTATATGAAAAAAGGGGCTGAAAAACATGATGGTGTTCATGTATTTTCACAAAATATCTATTCTCATAATCGTGATGGTATTTTAAAAGAATTCTCAGATAACGCAGCATTATTTAGAAAACGTAAAAATAGCGTGTATCTCTATCACGAAATAATATCAATCACGCGCAGTCAGCAACTATCAGTTACTGAGCAACAAGAAGCCTTGTTTCATATAGTGCATGAATATATAGAAAACAGAGCCAAAAATAATTTAGTTTGTGGTTACATGCACAATGATGCCCAAAATAATATTCATTACCATGTAATGATTAGCTCAAACGAGCGAGGAAAAACCAAAAACCTCAGGCTAAGTAAAAAAGAGTTTGATGAATCTAAAAAACATTTAGAAACCTGGACTAATAAAAAATACCCAGAGTTAAAACAAGGCCTTGTGATCAACAAACAAGCAGGCAAAAAAACTTCTCATAATGGCACTGAATTAAAAAAACGCACAGGTAAAATGCCTGAACGTGAGCGAGTAACCAACGCATTAAAATCTGTTTTCACAGACTCTGAAAACAAACAGAATTTTTTTAATAATCTAGCGACTGAACACTTAGAAGTATATATAAGAGGTAAACACATTGGCTTTACTGATATTGAAACAGGAAGAAAGTATCGTTTAAAAACACTTGGGTTATCAAGTGAATTTAATGAAATGAGCAAGAAGATTGAGCTTGATGAAAAACAGAAGCAGGCTGAATCTGATAATAAACAACAATATAAAGATGCAAAAGGCCAAAAAGAATCTATAAATAAAGTAGAGCCGGAATCTCCAGTAGAAAAACAAAAATCAAAAGTAAGAAAAGCAGTAGATGAATTACAAAAGCAGCGAAGTAAAAATAGCGAACATGGTAAAAAGAAGACCTGAATAAAAACAGTAATTAATAATGTTAGATCTAAAGTATTCAGTATATGTAAACAAGTATTCGACTTAGTTAAAAATACAAAAAAAGGAGAACTACATAGCAACAAAGTTGCTAATGCAATACAAACATTAAAGCGCCACCGTAAATCACTATTAGAACAAGAAAAGTCACACTCTTATTGATTAACAAAAAAGTATGGAAACAATAATCATGATATTTAAAGTAATCGGTAAGTTAACTTATAAAGCTGCTGAGTATTTAGTAAGAGGAGTTGTGTTTAAATCTAAATTTGGTGCGCAATTTTTAACTGAAGGTGAATCCAAAAAATTTCTATCTTCTAAAAATAAAGGGCTATTAATTGACGGTGATAAAAAGCATTTATCTGAATCGGAAAGCTTTCAAAATGTGTGTTTTACTGCCCGTGTAGGCGCTGGGAAAACAACAAAGTATATCATTCCAAATGTGATGGCTAAAGCTGAGCAGAACGTTTCTATGGTTGTTCATGACCCTAAAGGTGAAGTGCATGAAGCAACTTCTGGTTACTTACATGATAATGGCTATAGAATTGTAGTATTTAACCCCCACAACGTAAAAGAGTCTAATTTATTTAACCCCTTTACAGAAGCTAAAAGTACCGTTGAATTAGAGATTATTGCTGAGACTTTGATTTGGTCAGGGAATCCAAAAGAAGGTGAAGCATATTGGAATAACGGTGCAACACGTATTTTAAGTGCCTTAATAAAATGCCTTAGCTTTGGTGACAAAAAATATTTTAACTTACCTAATTTATATCATTTACTACAAAACTTTGGCTCTATTGGTGAGGGCTTAGAAGAATGGATTGGCAATAACTGCTGGGATCCTGAGTTTCCAGAAGATGATTCTGTACTTAACGAATGGAAAGGTGCATTAACTGGTAATAAAGAAGCTATTCAATCATTTGTAGGGATCTGTTTAACAGCTTTAAGAGGACTTACAAATCGCGATTTACGTACTTTCTTCAGTAAATCCGATTATGACTTATTAAATTTAAGAAAACAAAAAACAATCATTTATTTAGTTACGCCTCCCGAAAATCAAAAATATTATTCATTTGTTACCAGCTTATTTTTCAGAAGTGTGTTTAATGAGTGCATGCGAAACAATCATTTATCAGGTCAATCTTTACCTGTATACATTCTTTATGATGAGTTTGGAAATAGCTACATCACCGATTTTGTATCGGTTGCTAATACCATAAGGGGCTACGGTGTTTCTTTATCAATAATACTTCAGTCTATTTCACAATTATCTATGCGTTATGGGCAAAAAACGGCAGAAGCAATACAAGGGGCTTTTAATACAAATATTTGTTTGAGCAGCTCTGATCCTATTACTGCTGAATATTTTTCAAAAATGACAGGAAGAGTAAGAGAAAGACATATTCCTATTGAGCCAGATAAACAGGATAGCTATCGTGAATATAACTTACTCAATTCTAATGAAGTAAGAACAATGCAAGATCATGAAGCTTTGCTAATATCTCGTAATAGACAACCTGTAAAACTAGTTGTTACACCCTACTTTTCCAATAGAAAATTTAAAAAAGCAGCTCAATTTCCACAAATAGTAAATGCTGAATCAAATCGAGTCATTAACCCTAAATTAGTGAGATTATAATGGAAGAATTTATACTTTTTGGCACAACCATAAATAACGACCTTTTAGTATTCATGGGGCTCTTTTTCTTTTTTGGTTTGTTATTAGGTTGGTTTTGTCGCAAAGGAAGTTTGTTTTGGATTTTTGTAGGGTTAATGATTTGCTCTCCTATAGTTGGGTTGGTTATGGATTTAAATTTATGGTTTGTGACTACCCCGTTTATTTTAGGGTTTTTAATTCATACAGGTAAACCTTTATTTAAAAAGGTAACTCAAGAATGACAACATTAATTTTTGTATCTTTTATGCTCTGCTGTATGGGATATTTATCAGGTAAGTGCTTTAAAAAGCTCAACCCTTTTTTAATACTCATAGGGTTGTTTATTGCTGCTTATTGGTGGGCAATAATATCTAAAGAAGAATACAAAATAGTTTATTGTTCAGCATTCGTTGTTGGTTTTATATATGCGTACCGTAATCCATTTTTATGGTTTAAAGATGGCTTAGCTGATATGAGAATGAGTTTTAGATTAGCAAAGGCAAAAAGTGCCAGTAAAACACAATTTAAAAATGATTATCGCCATGCAGAAGATTCGATTCGTTCTCAATCAGAAAACCTCTATCGACAGAAAACTCAAGCAGAAGATGACTTAAAAAGACAACAGCAAGAAGTTGAAGCTGAGTTAAGAAATCAAAAAAGACAAGCTGAAGATAATATTAAAAATCAACAACAAGAGGCTGAAGCTGAGTTACAAAGAGCTGCCGAACGTTTACGCCGAGAGCAAGAGGCCTTTAAACGTGAACAAGCTAATGCACAAAATAATAAACAAGAAACTCCTGCTGATAAAGGGTTGAACCCTAAAAACTTTACTGATGCTTGCCAAATATTAGGAGTTCATCCCGGTGCAAGCTTGGCTGAATTTAAAAAGGCTTATCGACATTTGTCGAATATGTTCCACCCTGATAAATTCGCTCATTTTGATGGGATATTAAAAATCCAAGCCGCAGAAAATTCAAAAATGATTAATGCAGCTTGGGATACTATTAAGAGGAAGTTGAAATAATATAAAAAACTACTCAACAATGTGAATGTTACCTACTAGTTAACCTTCCTATTTCACTATAAATATATATAGTAATCATCAATATATAATAATGATGGAATAACTTTTTACATGGATCAACTTTATATTATCTCTAATCAATATTACAAAGATTTTTACAGTTACAAAGAATATTTAAACTCTCTTAAATTCAATATAGTCTTATCTATAATAGCTCTACTTTTCTTTATTTATATTATATTAAGCTATCTTGGCTTTCCTTTGTTAAATAATGGTTTTTATTCTCAAAACGAAAAATTAGCATTGCTTTTTTATGCTGAATCTATTTTTATTTCAACATGGCTGAGATTAGACTTTTTAAAAGAAAAATATACGGCAACCAAACTAGTGAATAAATTAGGCTCCAATTTTTCTGAACTAAGTAATTTAAAACAACAGTGGCTCTCTATGACATTTGTTGCTTCTAAATTTGAATATATAGAGTTAGCAGAAAAGTTTACAAAGTGTCTGGAGTTAGAAGCAAAACATAAAAGCTCACTTCACTTAAAATACTCTGATGCTATAAATCTGATATATCATGATTCAGCTAAGCCTAGAATATTAGCTCTTTTTCTCGCTTTATGTTCTGTAATTAGTGTTTTAGCATTAAAACAAAGTACAGGTATAGACCAAGTGTTCGAGTCTTATAAAGGAATTACTCCAGCAAAACTTTTTACTATGTTAATTATTTTCACTTTAGCTCTTGGATTAACTTTAATAGCAATAAGATTTACATTTTATTTGTTAATTTCACTCTTTTCATATTTTTCAGTTTATATGGATGGTAAAAGAGCAAAAAGTGATTTTATTGTAAGGTATCTAATAAAGGATCTTGTTAAATATAGTAAAGTTAAGATCAAAACACATAAAGCTTAATGCTTTCATCATAACTATTAATTAGAAGATATTTGTTTTTGTTAGCAATTCATTTTTAAGGTATGTTGCAATTGGGACTAAACCTGCTTTGGATTTTATTATTTCTAATTCACTAAGAGTAAATCTTAAACCTATTAATTCAGATTGCTTTTCAGATAAAGGTTTAGATTTTCTTCAAGCAGTGATTTTATCGCTGCTACTTTCTTGTAAACCAGTAGTAGGTAGTTTTTTTTTTGAATCTACTTTAAATGCAGCTAAGTTATTTTTATTTGGCATAATTAGAGTCTATTAATTGATAAATTTCATTAAATTGCTCATTTACTTCTTTGTATTGATATTTTGCTAACCCTGATTCATCCATTAATTGTGATATAGATTTTTCTTGTTCAAAAATAACATCGAATACTGCAGAATATTTTAGAGGCAAAATTTTGATATCAGCTGAAAAGTGTGCCTTAACAGCATTTTTTATATTTACTGCATCAATACTATTTCACCAATGGCTGAAATTATCTTTTTTACTTTTCTTTTTAAGCTTGGTAGCTATCACTATAATATTTTTATTTAACTGCATCACTTCAGCAATAGTGTTTAATCAGGCTTTTATTGACTTAACCTCATTATAAATAGGTATTAACACTACATCTGATTGTTTTATTGCTGAGCTAATACTGATAGATGATTTAGATATAGATCCAGCAAGATCAAATACAATATCAATATCATCTGGAATTAAAGGGAATGCATCATTTAAATCTAAGCTTAAATAATCTTCTTCCGGTAAAAAACCCTCGTAAATATGGTAAGGCTCATTAGTCCCTATGCAGTAACCTTTATCTAAAGCAAAGTTTGTTGCTATAGGCGTTTTACCTGCAGATCACTTAGTACTATAAATTGTAATTTTCATAAAATTGATTTTATTAAATAAATCACATTATTAGATATACTCAGAAATATTTATTTAGCAAATTAATTTATAAATATCTGTTATTTTTGTTATTTCGAGTTACTTGAAATAATTAATTCATTAAATATATTTAATTCACTGTTATTTTCATAATATAAAAGCTATTTATTGATAGCTATTTGAATTTACTATAATTTAGTACGATAAATAAAAAGCTATCCATATATTATTCCAATGTTAAAAGCAGTCTTTCAAATATAAATTAGAATGAGTCATCGATGAGTAAATTAATTACACTGTTAGAAAAATTAATAGGAAAAAAACCTACACAACAAATTAATGAATCAAAAGAAAGTACAAATAATAAAAAAATAGAAAAACTTCAAAAGCCAGAAAGCTTGAGTTACTTATTGAAATTATCGGAGCATTGGAATGGCTATAAAAGAGAGGAGGCGGTTAAAAAATTATGTGCTCTTAATAAGTCGGAAGCAATACCAAAATTAATACTAAGAGCTAATGACTGGGTACCTGAGGTAAGAAAAGCTGCTTTAGAGTCCATTACTAGTTTTGCAAGTAAAAATCATGCTGAAGCATTTGTTCTTTACCTGCCTGATTTATATCATTTGAGAAATTGTGCAAGAAACAATCATGAAGATCTTATTAATTATATAGAACAATACTTAGTAACAAATACTAATTCACAATTTGTTATTCAAGGAATCAATAATGAAAATGAATTGATAGCGCGTGCTTGTATTACATTATGTATAGATTTTGAATTAATAGACCCTGTATCAATCGTAAAAGTTGGGTTACAGCATAATGATATTATAGTAAGGGCAAAGTCGTCTTACCTTTTACGAAAACTAACAGGAATAGAACAAGTTAATGCTTTGAAATTAGCATTAAAAGATAGCTTCATGCCAATTCGCAGAGAAGCCTTTCAAATTTGTTTAAAAACTGATGAAAGCGTTAGCTTTATTGAACCATATTTATATGATCGCCATTCTTCTATACGTGAAATAGCGCTAAAGAAACTTCAATTGCAAAGTGTTGATATTCCGTCAATATATGAAAAAAGTTTAAAATCATCTTTAGTATCTAAGTTAAAATGTTCTATTTGGGGTTTAGGTTTCCTAAAATGTAAAGATATATCACACCATATTTTTGAGTTTTTACAGAGCCCTTACCCAAGTGTAAGAAAGCAATCTTTAAGCACTCTTTCAAATTTATATAATGAAGAATTTAATCTCACTCTTGTTAAATATTTACAAGACCCGTCACCAGCAGTGTGTAAAGAAGTAACAAAATTATGTGATAAGCAAAATATAGTTTTTACAGCCAGTGACTTGATTAAAATAATGGAGTTAGCTGAATATGAACATATTATCAGTAACTCTTTAGCAATTTCTAAACATATAAATAAATGGGAAAGGTTTATTTTTCTATTAAGATTGCTTGAACATAAAGCGCTTAATAGCTTAATTGGTGTTGATAAAATTAGAGAATATTTATTTGAATGGAATGAAGATTTTAACAAAACATATTGTCAGCCATCCATGAAACAATTGAAAATAATGGAGACCTTATATTTGAGTACAAAGCCATTATTAGGAACTGAACAATTTAATGTTGTATTGTTTACTTTAAAAACTCTTGGAATTCATAAAGATTGATAAAAAATAATCGGAACTGAACTATTAAGAGCGCTTGTTATTGTGTCCGTCATGAGTTTTACCTTTATGGCTGGAACTCAATTGGTTTAGTTCTGATTTTGCTTTTAATGTTTTAACTTGTTTCGCTTCATCCTGTGTAAGTAATCCTAAAGATTTTGCTTCTTGGAGATCTGCGTAATTTAATGATTTAAATGCTTGTTTCAAGCTCTGTTCATTAATTTTTTGAGCAAGCTTTATTTCTTCAGTTGTACCTAGCCTGTCAGACCATTGTTTATCATTATTATATTTAAGACTAAGCTCAATATTATTATTTGCATGTAAAACAGATTTAAAAGCAATAATACGCTCTTCCAATGAATTATCTTTAGGATTAAAAATACTTGCTGAATTTGGCATAAACAAATATATATTGATTACTGTATAAACAATATTGAGCCTTTGCTAAGATAAATTCAAATACTTTTATTCTTTTTAATAAATATTTAGTGGTGTGATGGATCAACCTTTTTCAAAACAGCTTTGCGAATTGGCCGATAATATGGGTATTGCTCTTTACCAGCGATTTACTCAAGTTGAAGCTTCTCTATTTTTAAGGTGTCCTTTAGTTGAATTAGAAAACTTACAAAAGAAAAGAAAAATTGAGTTTATTCAAATTACAAATAATCAAACTGAGTTTTTTGGATATCAATTAATAGATTACGTACTAACGAATATAAAAGAGAAATCATCACCTACAGGACAACCATCAACTTCAGAACGAATTCTATGCTCTAAAGAAGTTCAGGAGCTTACAGGGTTATCTCGAACTACAATTTGGCGATTAGAAAGGTCAGGTAAGTTTCCAGCCAGAATCCCTTTATGTTCAACAAGAATAGGCTGGAGATATACTGAAATTCAAACTTGGTTAAGTAAACTTAAATAAATTTGTTATTCACACAAAAAGCTACTGCTCTGTCGCCAAAAGCTTAGCTTCCAATAGCCGAAGTTCTTCAACAATAGTATTAGTCACTTTATGCTCATAAGGTGCTTTATTATTAATATCATCTAATAAGTCTGCAAAATCACGCCATTTTACTCTTCTCTTTAGTCGATTTGCTCCCATAGTAACCCTTCCTTCACCATCTATATTATTTCTTATGTAATCAATAGTTAAGGATGATAACCCTATAGTTTCACTTCGATATAATAATTTATCACCACACATTTTAAATGGGTCTTCAGCTTCAATATCTTCAACATGAACAACTTCAGATAACTTTTCCGGCTGCCCAAACTTACTTGTTTTTACTTCTATATGCGATGCCCATTGATCATTTATAAAATAATCATCAGAGTTTTTAAATAATGTGGACCGTTCATTTGAAAAAGACAAGATTAATTCAAGTTTAGCTCTAGTCATTGCAACATAAAGCCTAGATAACTCCCTAAAGTGCTCTTCTGGTGGTAGTCTTGGATCAGGTATAACAGAAGAAGAACAGTTTAAAATACATACATAATCAAACTCGAACCCTTTTGTTTGCTCTAATTCAGAAATAAATATTTGGTTTTGAGAAATATCCATACACCCATCTAATACAGGTAAGTTTATTTTATCAGCAAAAACTTTAATTTCTCTTTGACTAAAACCTGATATACAAATACATGCTTTTTGATTGGCTTCTAAATGATTTTTAACATACTCATATGCAGAAGAAACCTCATCCTCCAAACTATTTCCTTCTAATAACAGTGGGTTGGCTCCTGAAAATGATGCATACTCAGGTTCTAGAATTTCAAAATCATCTGAGTTAAGCATTTCATCTGATAAATTTTCCATAAGAACGCTATTAGCCAACTCTAAAATCTCTCGACTGTTGCGATAATTTTTTGTGATTTTTTTAGATCTAGAACTGTGTAACTCAATTCCAACTTCTTTTAGTTTTTGATATTTCGTAGAGATTTGCTGAGCTGCATCACCACACAAAAAGATATCATTTTCATTTCGTTCAACTAGTTTTCTTACTATAGAAAACTCAATATTTCCAAAGTCTTGTGATTCATCAATTAAAATACATCTGTATTCAGGTATTATTTTATTAAGATGGCGATATAAGGCTGTAGATATATTTAAGTAATCAGTAACACCAATATCTATCATCTTTTTTTCCCAACAAGCTAGACCTTCAACCAATTGCCTCCGATACTTTATGTTAAGAGGAATAGTTCGACCTTGCCTTGGCATATCAAAATAGTTATCTCGATCACTTTTAGAGAATGCGCTTCTTATCCAGTCAAATTCTTCTTTTATATAATGCTCAGCATCGATACCTCTGGCGATTAAAGTATCATGTAAATCATGTAAAACTGAAGCGTCATTATTTCCCAGTTCACATCGATAGAACTCTCTCCAAACTTCGTCAATATGCTCTGCACTTTTCCAAGTTAGATCTTCATAAAGCTTTTCATTTTCCGGTTCAAAGTTCTTAAGAAAGTCCTGACAGATTTGAAAGAAAGGTTGTACTTTTATATTGTTTTTACATTCAG
Organism: Pseudoalteromonas sp. C2R02; assembly: GCF_018860845.1. Lineage (NCBI taxonomy): Bacteria > Pseudomonadati > Pseudomonadota > Gammaproteobacteria > Alteromonadales > Pseudoalteromonadaceae > Pseudoalteromonas > Pseudoalteromonas sp. C2R02. The sequence goes on from NZ_JAHKQC010000029.1 coordinate 21,779, forward strand.
GTTCAACTAATTTTTCAACTAAATTTTTAATTAATTCAGCCAAAGGTTTATTCAAAGTTAAAACTAAAATAGATTCTTTTGGGTATTTTTTAGCTAAATAAATAGCCCTTTGAATAACTACGCAAGTTTTACCAGAGCCTGATACACCTAAAAGTTTTGATGGCCCTGAAAAATCAGTGAAAGCGATAGACTCCTGATCCGGATGCATAAAAAGCATCCATTCTTTATAATCACTTTCTTCAGCAAAACGTCTTAATAACTTTGGATAACAGTCTTCATCTGTGGATATTTTTTTCAAAAACTCACTATCTACGACTTCAACATTGACATCAACTTTTTCAAGATCGGTTATTTCACCTAAAAATAACTTTATGCCTCTTACTGCATTTTCTATTTCTCCAGATATCAAAGCTAAAAATAAATCTAAAACAGCTTTTCTATATTCATCGCTTAACTCACAAGTTATTTCATAAAGTCTATTTTCATCATAACAAGTTAATTTTTCGAGTTCCCTACAAGTACTGCGAGATAAATTATCCACAAAGCGATCATATATCTCTTCATTAACCAATTCATATAATGGTTTATCTTGCCTTAACCTTTTAGATAAATATGGAGAATCGTCACCTATAACAGCGCTTTGACTTTCTATTTCTTCAAATTTATTATCTTTGTTAAGACCGAATACAGTGCCTTTTTTTGAATCGAGCCAATCATCTACGGTGTCATGATCGCCAGCAAAAAGAAGTAAACAATATCCTTTAGTTTGAACTGTCACTAACCTAGAGCGACCGGTTAAGTCATATTTGATACAGTTCTTAATTCTTGTTTCGCCATTATTTGTTTTTTGTAAACCATGTAATGGGTTTTCTACTTTTCTTGCGATTTTTCCAATAAGTGAGTCTATTTGCTCTGCTGCTTTATTAAAAGAACCACCTTTTTTACTAAGAGCGATCATTGAAGATGCTAAATTTCTATATCGAAGATAATTCAAAAAAATATCCTTATTATTTTAGTAATTTATATAACTATTAAGTTATTAATAACAATAATATATATTAAAAATAATTTTTAAAATATGGATTCAAGAAAATAAAATAAAACAGAAAATAAAAGAATAACTTTTAATTATATGATGTTAAAATGATGAACTAGAATGATTTTGTCAGAAATTACTACCTTTCACTTAATGGTGACAGAAGCGGTGACAGATTTTAAAATCACAAGTTATAATTCAGTGTAACAATTTGATATATTGATAATTGCTGACTCTAATCCATGAGCAGATCCAAAACATTGAATAGAAGTTTATTCACCATATACGAAAACCGCTTTTACAGCGGTTTTTTCATTTATAGCCATTCAATCAAAATGCATTTAAAATAGAGAAAACTTTATAGCTTTATTTTTGCATCGCTATAAAAATATTAAACATTGAACAATCGAGAATACTGATGTCACAAGTTCGCGGAAATTTATTTATATTATCAGCTCCATCAGGTGCAGGTAAGTCTAGCTTAATTAATGCTTTATTAGAGCGTCACTCTGATATGAAAGTATCAGTTTCTCATACAACACGCCAACCACGCCCAGGCGAAAATAATGCAGAGCATTATCACTTTGTTGCAGTAGATGAGTTTAAAAAATTAATTGAAGCAAATGATTTTTTAGAATGGGCTCAAGTTTTTGAAAACTATTACGGCACTTCAAAACAAAGCATAGAGTCTCAACTTGCTCAGGGGATTGATGTATTTTTAGATATCGATTGGCAAGGCGCGCAACAAATGAGGAAAGTACTACCAGAAGTGCAAACTATCTTTATTTTACCGCCTTCTAAACAAGAGCTAGAAAACAGACTTAATTCTCGCGGCCAAGATTCAGATGAAGTAATAAAATCTCGTATGGATAAAGCACAAGCTGAAATGTCTCACTACAATGAGTTTGATTTTTTAATCATTAACGATGACTTTGATACAGCTTTGTATCAGTTAGAAACAATTGTTTTTGGTCAAAGATTAAAGCAAAGCAACCAAGCTTTGAAGTTTAATAGCTTAATTAACGATCTTTTACCTGCATAAAGTAAAAATTGTTTGGCTAAATCTCGCGCTTAAAGTAAACTACACTACTTGCGTAAATTAAATTTTTTGAATTTGGGAGTACTCGATGGCTCGTGTAACTGTTGAAGATGCGGTAGATAAAATTGGTAATCGTTTTGATTTAATCTTGGTTGCGGCACGTCGTGCTCGCCAAATTGCTACTGGTGGCAAAGATGCTATGGTAGAAGAAGAAAACGATAAGCCTACAGTTATTGCTCTTCGTGAAATCGAAGCTGGTTTAGTAACTAATACAAGTTTAGATAGCATTGAGCTTGCTGAAGAGCAAAATCAAGAAGCTGCTGAACTCGCTGCTGTAGCAGCAATTGTTGGTGGAAACCAATAGAAAGCATACTTTTTAACAGTCTTTAGCTTTTAATACTAAAGGCTGTTAATTCCCCTCTTCACTTCTAGCTTATTTCATCGTATATTGTAAGACATACCCCTATTTCTCTCACCTCATAATGCATTGGAGCGTGAATGTATCTTTTTGAAGGTTTAAAAAAGAAGATCTCAGAATATTTATCTGAAGATCAAGTTGAATTAGTGCAAAAAGCATATGTTGTTGCACGTGAAGCCCATGAAGGCCAAACTCGCTCAAGTGGCGAACCTTATATCACTCATCCAGTTGAAGTAACTCAAATATTGGCTGCGATGCATTTAGATCATGAAACATTAATGGCTGCATTAATGCATGATGTAATTGAAGATACTGATTTTAGCCAACAAGATTTAGCCGAAATATTTGGTGAAACTGTAGCTGAACTTGTAGAGGGCATGAGTAAGCTCGATAAGCTAAAATACAAAAACAAAAAAGAATTCCAAGCAGAAAACTACCGTAAAATGATTATGGCTATGACGCAAGATATTCGCGTTATTTTAATCAAGCTTGCTGATCGCACTCATAACATGCGTACATTAGGTGCACTTCGCCCTGATAAACGCCGTCGTATTGCAAAAGAAACCCTTGAGATTTTTGCCCCGATTGCAAATCGCTTAGGCATTCACGATATCAAAAATGAACTTGAAGACTTAGGTTTTCAGGCCCTTTATCCTATGCGTCACCGCGCTTTAACATCAGAAGTTGCTAAAGCTCGCGGTAATCGTAAAGAGATTATCAATAATATCCAAGAAGAAATCATCACACGATTACAAGAATCAGGTGTTGATGCTGAAGTAACGGGTCGTGAAAAACATAGTTATAGCATTTATCGTAAGATGCTAAATAAAGAACTGATGTTTAACGAAGTTATGGATATTTATGCTTTTCGCATCGTAGTTGACTCTTTAGATACATGTTATCGCGTATTAGGCGTTGCTCATAACTTATATAAACCAATTGAAACACGCTTTAAAGATTATATAGCTGTACCAAAAACCAATGGTTATCAATCGCTCCACACTTCTTTAGTCGGTCCTCACGGTATCCCAGTTGAAATCCAAATCAGAACAAAAGAAATGGATCAAATGGCTGATATGGGTGTTGCTGCTCATTGGACATATAAAAAAGCGGGTGATAACTCAGGTAATACAGCACAACAACGTGCACGCCAATGGATGCAAAGCTTATTAGAACTGCAACAAAGTGCAGGCTCTTCTTTTGAATTTGTTGAAAATGTAAAAACGGAATTATTCCCAGAAGAAATCTACGTATTTACACCTGATGGTAGAATTGTTGAGTTACCTATGGGCGCAACTGCAATCGACTTTGCATATACAGTTCATACTGATGTCGGTAACTCTTGTGTCGGTGTTCGTGTTAACAGAAAACCACACCCTTTAAGCCAACCTTTAGACACAGGTCAAACAATCGAAGTTATCACAAGTTCAGGTGCTCACCCTAATGCAACTTGGCTAAATTTTGTGGTTACAGGCAAAGCGCGATTAGGCATTAGAAATTACCTAAAAACACAGCAAAATGATGAAGCGATGAACTTAGGTAAACGCTTATTAGAGTCTGCTCTAGGTGAAACTTCTCTTGAAGAGTTATCACAAGACAATATCAACCAAGTTCTAGAAGATAACCAAGTTTCAAGCTTATTAGAGTTATTAGTAGAAATTGGCTTAGGTAATTTAATGAGCGTCATGATCGCCAGACGATTATTAGCGATAGACTCTGAAGATTCAGATAATGTAAGCGAAATTAAAGAAGATACTAAAGCGGCCTTAATAGGTACTGAAGGTATGTTAGTTAATTATTCTAAATGTTGTAGACCAGTTCCTGGCGATGATATTGTTGCTCATGTAAGTCAAGGAAAAGGCCTAACAGTGCACCGCCACGAATGTAAAAATATTCGCGGCTGGGAAAATGAACCCGCTAAATTCTTCATTGTAAAATGGGAAGACGCGCCTGAAAAAGAATATATAGCAGCATTTAGAGTTGAGCTCATAAACCATCAGGGCTCAATGGCTAAGCTCACTAATTTAATTTCTACCACTTCAGCTAATATTGTGGAAATAACCACTGAAGAAAAAGAAAGTAATTTATACATAGTTGATATGTCTATTACGGTTAAAGACCGAATACATGTTGCAAATGTAATGAGAAAGATCAGAGTTGTACCTGAAGTACAAAAGGTATACCGTAAAAAATAACTGCACTTTTATTTAAAACAATAAAGCAGCTAATTATGAATTAAGGAAGTAAAATGGCAAAAGTAATTGTTAGTACAGAAAATGCACCTGCAGCAATTGGTACCTATAACCAAGCTGTAAAAGTGGGCACTACGGTATATTTATCAGGTCAAATTCCATTAGTACCAGAGAGCATGGAGATCGTTTCACAAGACTTTACAGAGCAAGCGCACCAAGTTTTTAAAAATCTAGTGGCTGTTTGTGAAGCCGCTGGTGGTGAGTTACAAGATATGGTTAAAGTGAATATATTTTTAACTGATTTATCTAATTTTGCTATTGTAAATGATGTAATGAGCCAATATTTCAAAACACCATACCCAGCACGTGCTGCTGTACAGGTGAGTGCACTACCTAAAGCTGTACAAATTGAAATTGATGGCATTATGGAGCTACCTTCAACTAACTAATAATCATTTAGTTATTGATAAAAAGAGCCTTTTGGCTCTTTTTTAGTTTCAATCAATATTCAACGACTTTTTTGTTCCCCAAAAATACACAACACACACTAGATTAAATTTATTTTCTGGCTTAAAGTTAAATCAATGTTTTATTTTGAGATATAACGTGTTTAAGCTGAATTCAAATAATCAAGTACAACTCGTTATCAATAATGAGTTCCCTTTCCCACCTAGTACAGATTATGTTTTAGAAGCCTTAAGCACATCTGCCTTTTGTGAATTTGAAGTGCATAAAAAAGATATTTTGCAATTTTTAAAAGATAAAAACCATAATACAACTTTAATTGTTGCAACAAAAAGAGATGCCCAACTCACAATAGAAATATCAGACGATAAAATGACAGCCCAAGGCACTTTAATCACCCCACAAGGTGGCAAAATGCTTGATTTAGAATCAGCAAAAGCACTGATTGTTAAATCAGGCGTTTCAAGAGGGTATAAACAAGCCTATTTAGAGCAACTTTTACAACACCAACTAGAACAGCCTTCAGGTACTAAATTTATTGAACCGATAGCTAAAGGGCAGCAAGCTGAACAGGGAGAAAATGCAAAACTAGAAAAAAAAGTAACAACATTAGCTGAGCGGATCAATACCCCTAAAAAACTAGAAAACGGTCGTGTTGATATGCTTGATTTTGGCAAAGTAGCAAGTGTTACACCAGGTACTTTATTGATTGAAAAAACTCCTGAAACTTCTGGTAAAGATGGCTTTACTGTATCAGGAGAAACACTCAAAGCAGTCCCCGGTAAAACAATTAAACTTGTGGCTGGTGAAGGCACAGAAATCAAAGAAAATAAACCAAACGAATTGATATCAGTGCTAGCAGGTGTGCCTATAGAGATTAAAAATGGCATGCGTGTAGATGATATTTATTCAGTAGAGAGTGTATCTGTTAAAACTGGACATATTGACTTTGATGGCAGTATTTTAATTACTCAAAATATTGAGCCAAATATGAAAGTCACAGCTAAAGGTGATATTACCGTATTAGGTACCGTTGAATCATCTATATTAAATGCAACAGGTAATATCACTATTAAACAAGGTGTTATTGGTCATCAACTTGCTAATAAAGATGAATTAAGTTGCACTATTTCCTGTAAAGGCGATTTAGAGATAAGCCATGCACAATATGCCTTACTACAAGCCAAAAACATTTATATTGAACGCCTTTCAAACCACTGTAATTTAAAGGCTAAAAATCAAATTCTAATAGGAAATAAAAACAAACCACTTGGTAAACTTATTGGCGGTAAAGTATTAGATGCACGCAAAATAAAAGTAGGTGAAATTGGCTGTGAATCTGGTGCAAAAATAGAGTTACATTTAATTCAAGATGCTTTTAAATTAAAAGAAAATACAGAAAAACTTCTTCATAAACAAGTAGAAACCGAACAGCACTTAACTGAGCTACAAGAAGCGCTAGATAAGATAGAAAGCTCAAAAGCTTCTGAGCAAAAAGAGGCACTATTTAATAAAATAACATCAACACACCATCACTGGGTTACTCAAGCAGAAAAGATTCATGAAAAAACGGCTTTATTTGAGGAGTATTTACATCAACTTTTAGAAGCTGCTGAATTAGATGTTAGCCAACAAGTTTATCCGGGAATAGAGCTTCATTTATTTGACAAGGTCCTACAAACTAAACGTTGTTATGGACCTTGTAAAATGAAATTACATGAAGGAAAAATAAAAATAGATTTTAAAACCTAAGCACCAACATCCATGTAGGCGCAGCAGGTTTATTATAGTATTTCAGATACTTCTGATTTTAATTGCTCTGACCATACTCCAACCTGAACCTGACCGATATGCTGTTTTTGTAATAACAACATAGCTAATCTTGATTGGCCTATGCCACCACCAATTGTTTGCGGTAACTTAGATTGTAATAACATTTTATGCCAATCTAGTTCTAATCTAGCTGTATCACCCGTAATTTCAAGTTGCTTTTCTAAGGCCTCAGGGCTAACACGGATACCCATAGATGAAATTTCAAATACATCTTTTAACACAGGGTTCCAAACTAAAATATCACCGTTTAAGCCCTCATATTTATCACAGGTAGCACTAGACCAATCATCATAATCTGGTGCACGCACATCATGAATATCACCATGAGATAACTTACCACCTATGCCAATTAAAAATACTGCGCCAAACTCTTTGGCTGCTGCTCTTTCGCGATCTTTTGCTGACAGTTCGGGATATTGTTCTACTAATTCTTGCGAATGAATAAAAGTGATTGATTCTGGTAAAAATGGTTTTAAATCATATAATTTATCAAGCTCTAGTTCAGTTGCTTTAATAGCGCTATAGAGCGTTGTTACCGTTGATTTTAAATAATCTAAAGATCGCTCAGTTGATTCACAAATTACTTTTTCCCAGTCCCACTGATCAACAAAAACAGAGTGAATAGGGCTTAGTTTTTCTTCATCAGGTCTAAGGGCTTTCATATGAGTATAAATCCCTTCACCGATACTAAAACCATGCTCACCCAATGTTTTACGTTTCCATTTAGCTAAAGAATGCACAACTTCGTATTCTTTTTCAGGTAAAGATTTCACTTTTACTTCAACCGCTTTTTCATGACCGCTTAAGTTATCCTGAATACCATCTCCGACTTGCGCTAAAATAGGCGCCTGCACTTCGATTAATCCTAGCTTTGATTCTAGTTGTGCTGAAAATAACTGTTTTGCTTTGCTGATCTGTACTTGGCTTTTTATGTATTGGCTGCTCATGATAATTCTCAATTAGTTTGCGTTTCTTGTCTATTATCCTCACTCAAATCACAACATCATTCAACATACCTCAACAAAAATAGCTTTACACTAATTTTATTGATAATAGAATAGCCTTTAAATTGAGAGATCAATAATTACTGGGGAAAAATACAATGCAAAATTATGAGATCGATAATCTAGATAAAAACATTCTTGAAGCATTAACAGAAAATGCACGTATTCCTTATGCTGAATTGGCTAAAAAACTCGCAGTGAGTGCAGGTACAATTCATGTTCGTGTAGAGAAAATGAAAAACTCAGGGATCATAGAAGGTACTAAAGTATCAATTAATGCAAAAAACTTAGGATATGATGTTTGCTGTTTTGTGGGGATAAACCTTAAAAATGCCAAAGATTACCCAAATACAATAAAAAGACTAGAAGAATTTGAAGAAGTTGTTGAAGCTTATTATACAACCGGAAACTACAGTATTTTTATTAAGTTAATGACACGTTCTATCGATCATTTACAATTTGTTTTGATCAATAAAATACAAACGATAGAAGAAATTCAATCAACAGAAACCTTAATATCATTACAAAACCCAATTAATCGTGATGTTTTACCTTAAGCCAACAAAACATTATAATCTCATCCGTTTTTCAATTATGAGTATTAATGAGTCAACGCATGCCAAACAATCGCTACAAAAGAATCAAAAGCGTTTTAGATAAAAGACAAACTGATTTAACAGTATGTTTAGATGAAGTACATAAACATCATAATCTATCTGCGATTGTACGCACGGCAGATGCAGTGGGAATTCATGATGTTCATGCTGTATGGCCAGAAAACCAAAAACGTGTCACAGGCAATACCTCAGGTGGTAGTAAAAACTGGGTTGAAACCCATATGCATATAACTGTTGAAGATGCCATCGCTGATATTCGAGAGCGCACTCCTGGTATTCAGCTTTTAGCGACTAACTTGTCGGATACCGCAGTTGATTTTAGAGAAATTGATTACACAAAACCTACTGCCATTATTGTTGGTCAAGAACAAACGGGGATTTCAGATACCGCACTTGCTTTAGCCGACCAACATATTGTAATTCCAATGGAGGGCATGGTTCAGTCTCTTAATGTTTCTGTGGCGACGGCTTTAATCTTATTTGAAGCACAAAGACAAAGAAAAATAGCAAACATGTATGATGATTCTGATTTATGTAAAAGCATTAGACATAAATTATTGTTTGAAGGTTGTCATCCTGTTATTGCTAAGCAATGTAAGTTAAAAGGATTAGATTACCCAGCCATTGATGATGAAGGCGAAATTATCGCAACTGAAGCTTTTTGGAATACTCTAAGATACAAAGCGAGCTAAGTTAAAATAAAACAACCTAATGGCATTTTTATCATTAGGTTGAATTCATATTTCCTTTTCAATCACATACCCCTAGCGAATAACCTTAAATTCTGGCAACATTTCATATTATCACTTTGATTAATCTAATTGAGCAATAAATGAGTCAACTTCCTAATTTAAGCCAATACCCTATTACAGAGCTTAAAGGGGTTGGCCCAAAAATGGCCGAACGTTTATATAAATTACATATTCACACAGTTCAAGATATGCTTTTTCATTTGCCTATGCGATATGAAGATAGAACTAAAATCGTGCCTATCTATGAATTACAAGTTCACTCCCATGTGAGTATTCAAGCAACAATAGAAACAAGCCAAGTCACTTTTGGCAAAAGACGCATGTTTGTTGTTAATGCTAATGATGGTACAGGCAGAATATCACTTAGATTTTTTAACTTTACGGCAGCACAAACCAAAAGCTTAACGCAAGGTAAAACAATTCGATGTTTTGGTGAAGTGCGTCGTGGCCATAGTGGTTTTGAAATGGCCCATCCTGAATATAAACTTGTACAAATGAATGATGGCTATCCACAGCAGGAAAGCGAGCAAGAAACACTGACCCCCGTTTATCATACAACTGAAGGTTTAAAACAACTTAGTATCCGTAACTTAAGCGATCAAGCTGTCTCCTTATTACATAAGTATGATATTGAAGAATTATTGCCCATTGAACATCAAACTCATGGTTTAAGTTTAAAGCAAGCTTTGCTTACATTGCACCGCCCTTGTGCCGATACTAATCAAACTTTATTAGAGTTAGGTACCCATCCGGCGCAGCAACGCTTAGTAATGGAAGAGCTATTAGCGCAAAACCTCAGCTTATTAAAATTACGACAAAAAGGCCAAGATCATCAAGCGATCAATTTACCGCCCACTAACCCATTAGAATCACAATTTTTATCTAGCTTGCCTTTTTCGCCCACTCAAGCACAGCAAAGAGTGGTAGCTGAAATTAAAAATGATTTAACACAAAGCTACCCTATGATGCGCTTAGTACAAGGCGATGTTGGTTCAGGAAAAACCTTAGTCGCAGCGCTAAGTGCACTTTGTGCAATTTCTCAAGGGTATCAAGTTGCATTAATGGCGCCGACTGAAATTTTAGCTGAACAACATGCCACCAACTTTAGAAACTGGTTTGAACAACTCGATATTAAAGTAGCTTGGCTGGCAGGTAAAACCAAAGGAAAACTCAGAGAAACCACATTAGAGTCTATCGCCTCAGGTGAAGCTCAAATGGTTGTAGGTACTCATGCTTTATTTCAAAATCAGGTGGTTTTTAATAACTTGGCATTAATCATAATTGATGAACAACATAGATTTGGCGTACACCAAAGATTAGAGCTTAGAGAAAAAGGTAAGTTTGAAATTGATGACAATACAATTTGCTACCCCCATCAATTAGTAATGACTGCAACGCCTATTCCAAGAACTTTAGCTATGACAGCTTATGCAGATCTAGAAACCTCAATTATAGATGAACTTCCTCCTGGTAGAACACCTATCACAACCGTTGCTTTACCTGATACCAGACGAGATGAAATTATTGATCGAGTAGAGAAAGCCTGTAAAGATCAAAACCGACAGGTTTACTGGGTGTGTACATTAATTGAAGAATCAGAAGCTTTGCAATGCCAAGCAGCCGAAGATGCAGCAGTTCATTTGCAAACTTGCCTGCCAGATCTAAAAATTGCTTTAGTGCATGGCAGAATGAAAGCAGCTGAAAAACAAGCCGTGATGGAACAGTTTAAAAATGGTGAGTTTCAAGTTTTAGTTGCCACAACTGTGATTGAGGTAGGCGTTGATGTGCCAAATGCAAGTCTCATTATAATTGAAAACCCTGAACGACTTGGCTTAGCACAATTGCATCAATTACGTGGCCGTGTAGGTCGTGGTCATATCGCATCACATTGTGTATTGCTTTATCACAGTCCACTATCTAAAACCGCACAAAAACGCTTAGGTGTTTTAAGAGATAGCTCAGATGGTTTTATTATTGCACAAAAAGATTTAGAAATTAGAGGACCAGGTGAAGTACTTGGCACCAAACAAACTGGCTTAGCTGAATTTAAAATTGCAGATTTAGTACGTGATGCTTATTTAGTACAACAAGTGCGCCCTATTGCACTCAATATGCTTAATCAATATCCAGAACCAAGCAATAAGCTTATTAAACGTTGGTTACCTGAACGAGAGCAATACGCACAAGCCTAAAGTCGTAGGCGGGGATTTGCTTACAAGGATGTAAGTAGTAGAGTAATGCAGGAGCAATTACCGATAATTCGCGCAGCTTTTAATTTGTATTTTTGTGTGAATAGAACGCGACTGAAGTCCCGTCTGCAATGTTCTTTATCTATAATCTAGAATTTTCTTACAAGGATGTAAGTAGTAGAGAAATACAGGAGCAATTACCGATAATCTGCGCTTGTTTAGCATTAACAAGCGCAGTAACCGAAATACCTAAGAGCTAGGCTATGGTCTATAAACCTTAACTGTTTTATAGCCTTCAGCATGTAGTATTAAAGCTTGTAACTGGCTCATTACGCCTTTTTCACAATATAAATAATATTCTTTATCTTGTGGTAATTCACTAAATTTAGTTGCTAGACGGAAAAAAGGTAAATGCACAACATCATGGCCTTCTATATCTAGAGGGTTATTGTCTTCTTCTTCTGGTGAGCGAATATCAACTACCACTGCATCTTTAGGTAATTCCGATACAGACTCAGCATCTGCGACTTCTTCTTTCGCTTCTTTAGCAATATCACGTATATCCATTACACGTGCATTTTCGATAACAGTATCTAAAACATCAAAATCGAATTTTTCTTCCTCTGCTAAAATCTTACCAATTTTAGCTTTGACTGTTGGCTTTTTAGAGATCACACCACAGTATTCAGGCATTACTTCAGCCATATCAGCGGTACCAATTTCACGCGCGATATCAATAATTTCTTGCTTATCATGCTGAATTAGCGGGCGTAAAATTAATGTATCCGTTACACGGTCTATAATGCTTAAGTTAGCTAGGGTTTGACTAGAAACTTGGCCTAAACTCTCACCTGTCACTATGGCATCTATGCCCATTTTCTCTGCAACAACAGAGCCAGCACGCATCATCATACGTTTTAAGATAACACCCATTTGGCTGTTTTCTACATTTTCTAAAATCTCAGCAACAACAGGATCAAAATCTACAGCTACAAATTTCACTTTATGTGTAGAGCTAAACTTATTCCATAAGTAATAACTTGCTTGCTTAACACCAATCTCGTGCGCAGCACCGCCTAAATTAAAGAATAAATAGTGTGTACGGGCACCTTTTCGGATCATTTGATACGTAGCAACACCAGAATCAAAACCACCAGAAACAAGTGATAAAACACTCTCTTGACTAGGTAATGGGAAACCAGCTACACCTATATGTGTTTCTTTTACTATGTAAGCTAAATCTTGTTTAATTTCTATTTTGACTGTTACTTCAGGCTTAGAAAGTTGAACCCGTGCACCTTCAACATTTTGATTTAAACCACCGCCAACATAACGCTCGACTTCACCTGAGCTAAAGTCATGTTTACCTACGCGCTTACAGCGCACACAAAAAGACTTACCAGCAATAACATCACGATTTAATACTAATGCCGCTTGGTAGATATCATCTATGGTTTCAAAAGGTGTTTCTGCAACTTCAATAAACTGCATAATACCAGGGATATTTTTTAAGATATCAATTAACGCTAAACGAGATTCTTCATCATCTTTTTCAGATACTAATACTAAGTTATCCCAATTATTATGCACCTTTATATCTTCATCAAAACGTTGACCAAGAATTCGGATATTATTTTCTAAAAGCTTAGTAAAACGTTTACGAACAGAGCGACTTTTAATCGCTATTTCAGGATGTAGTTTGATGATAAATTTAATCATGGGAGTCTCAAAATCTAACGAAAGTAACAGGCGCGGGATTATAGCAAATCAAACCCTAAAGCCCAATAAAACTTCTAATGCCATTTCCGATAATTAACTGCTCACTTAATTATCAGAATTGATATAAGCCTAGTATATATTCTAACGCGGCTAAAACCCGGTCTACGTTTGGTTATTATAATTCCATAAAACAAAAAAGGCTTCCTTTGGAAGCCTTTTTCTATTTAATAAACCACGTAGTGGTCATAATAAATTTACGCAGTAAATTTATATGCCAAATGCAGTTCTTAAAATAAAGAATATACCGATAGCTAAGAATGCACCTATTGGTAATGTAACAACCCAAGAAACTACGATATTACGAATAACACCTAAGTTTAATGCGCCAATACCACGTGCCATACCTACACCTAACACAGCACCCACTAAAGTTTGTGTTGTAGAGATTGGCATACCTGTACCTGATGCAATAACAACAGTTGATGCAGCAGCTAATTCAGCAGCAAAACCACGGCTAGGTGTTAAGTGTGTAATACCTTCGCCTATTGTTTTCATTACATTTTTACCAAGTGTTGCTAAACCGACCACAATACCAATACCACCTAGTGGTAAAATCCACCAAACAAGTGCAGTTTTCTTAACGATTTCACCGTTGTTTTCAACAATGCCAACAACAGCAGCTAGTGGACCAATTGCGTTAGCAACATCATTAGAACCATGAGCAAATGCCATACATGCAGCAGTCAGTATCATTAACACGCCAAATACTTTTTCCACATTATTAAATTGCATTTCTTTATCAGCTTTAGGATCATACTTTAAACGCTGAATAACAATCTTACCAATGATTGCAACAAGTACTGCGATTGCGATTGAAAGTAAATAACCTTCAACAGCGCCCATATTAATACCAATATGCTTTAAGCCTTTTTTGATTGTCACTAAAGACATAACAAAACCAGCTAAACCCATATAAATAGGCACAAAACGTTTTGCATTCTTTAAAGGTTCAGCAGTATCAAATATCAGCCTTTGCGAACTCATAAATATAAAGTAAGCAATAATACCTGATAATAATGGCGTAATAATCCAACTACCAACGATACCACCAACTTTGCTCCAAGTTACCGCATCAGTACCAACTGCAACTAAGGCAAAACCAATAATCGCACCAATAATTGAGTGAGTAGTAGATACAGGCCAACCTAAAGCCGATGCAATCAATAACCAAGCACCAGCAGCAAATAAGGCTGAAATCATACCTAATACAAATATATCAGGAGTCGCGGTAAAGTATGATGCATCAATAATACCTTTACGTATTGTTGAAGTTACTTCGCCGCCGGCTAAATATGCACCTGCAAATTCGAAAATCATTGCAATAATAATTGCTTGTTTAATTGTTAGTGCTTTTGAACCAACAGATGTACCCATCGCATTGGCAACATCATTTGCACCAATACCATAAGCCATAAAAAAACCAACTGCCGCAGCAATTAGCACCAACATAGTGCCATAGGATGCTATAAAATCCATAGGAGTACCTTTTTCGCTTTAATTTTTATTAATTAACTAACGAGCTAACATTAACTCAAGACGAGAGCCTACACGCTCTGCAATATCTGCTAAATCACCAACCCATTCAATGATCTTATATAAGAACATTGCATCAATCGGATTCATTTCGCTTTCAATTTCACGTAACTGTCTACGTAACTTGATTTGCATGTCGTCAGTATCTTGCTCAATGGCATCCAATTCCACTAACATGTTTTCTACTAAAGTTACTTCACGACCTCTGAAGCCTGTCTCTAATAATTCATCTAATTCATTTATTGCTTTAGATGCTTGTTTAGTCGCATCTATACAACGAGATAGATATGTCATGAAATCAGCTTGAATTTCACTCGGTATATCCATCTCACGACCAATTACTCGGCCAGCAATATCTTTCGCTTTATTAGCTATTTTATCTTGTTGCGTGATCAACTCTAATAAATCAGTTCGCTCAACAGGTAAAAATAACCCTCTTGGTAACTGAATTCTGATATCTCGCTTCATCACATCCGCTTGACGTTCTAGCGTTCTGATCTGTAAACGAACTTGTTCAGCTTGTTGCCATTCTTTTTTGAACACATGTTGGAAAAAATCCATTAATGTAGCACTTGCTTCATGAACTTTTATTATGTGTTCTTCTATTGGTTTGATCGGAGACTTTGCAAAGACCCCAAAAAACGCATTTCCAGACATGATTTACCCTTCATTTCTTATTTGCAGCGCGGATTTTACAGTATAAATGTCGATTGTGAATCGATTTTTAACAACTAAAATCCATTAAATTTAAATTTGACTACTTTTGTTTTTAAAGCCGATTACATTTTTAAAATGTCTTTTTCTATATCTTCTTGAGAAATATGGCGAATATCTTTGCCTTTTACAAAATAGATTACATATTCTGCTATATTTTGGCATCTGTCCCCAATCCTCTCAAGTGAGCGAACAGACCAAACTAATGCCATTATTTTAGGAATTGAACGTGGATCTTCCATCATATAAGTCATAATTTGGCGAATTAAGGCTTCATATTCACGGTCAACTTTAGCATCTTCTTTATGTACCTTAAATGCCGCATCAACATCCATACGTGCAAAAGCATCTAATACATCATGCAACATTTTTGATACTTGACGGCCCATATTATCGATCATCACTAATAAATCTTGCTGCTCTTTAGAAAAGGAATCTAAAGCAACTTGTGCAATGCGTCGTGCTTCATCACCAATTCGCTCTAAATCAGCAATCGTTTTAGCAATAGCGACAACTAAACGTAAATCACTTGCTGCTGGCTGGCGTTTTGCAATAATTCGCGTACATTCTTCATCTATGCTCACTTCCATTGCATTTACTTTGTAGTCATCTTTTTCGACTTTTTTAGCTAAATCAGAATCACCAGTTGATACCGCATCTAAAGCTGAGTTTAATTGCTGCTCAACTAAACCGCCCATAGCTAATACATGATTACGTACATCTTCTAAGTCTTGGTTAAATTTACCAGAAATATGTTTGCTTAAATTATGTTCCATCTTCTTTCCACTTAAATTCTTTAATAAATCTAGGTCATAAAACCCAGCACGCCAATTGTTAGCTCAAAATAAACTAACCGTAACGACCTGTAATGTAATCTTCAGTTTTCTTTTTCGCTGGTGTCGTAAATAATGTATTAGTATCAGCGTATTCTATCAGTTCACCCATATACATAAATGCAGTTTGGTCAGATACACGAGCAGCTTGCTGCATATTATGTGTCACGATCACTACTGTGAACTTTTCTTTTAAATCACCGATTAATTCTTCAATTACTAAAGTAGAAATTGGATCAAGTGCAGATGTTGGTTCATCTAATAATAAAACTTCTGGTTCAATTGCAATTGAACGAGCAATGACTAACCTTTGTTGTTGACCACCAGATAAACCAAATGCACTTTCGTGTAACCTATCTTTTACTTCATCCCAGATAGCAGCTGAACGAAGTGACTTTTCAACAACTTCATCTAAACGACGTTTATCTTTAACACCTTGTAGTCTTAGACCATAAACAACATTTTCATAAATAGATTTTGGGAATGGATTTGGTCGCTGAAATACCATGCCAACATTACGTCTCAAAGATGCAACATCAACTTGCTTATCATAAATGTTTTCACCGTGAAGCTGTATTTCACCTTCAATGCGACAAATATCAACTAAATCATTCATACGATTAATACAACGTAATAACGTTGATTTACCACAACCTGATGGACCGATAAAAGCAGTTACTTGGCCTTTTGGTATTTTCATGTTGATATTGCTTAGCGCTTGTTTTTCGCCATAAAACAAATCAAGGTTTTTAATTTCAAGTGCCGTTTGTTCTGGCATTAAATTTTCTAGGTCTAATTTTAAACCATTTGTTGAGTTTGAAACTTCTGGTGCAACTGTAATCATTTTCTTTACCTAAATATTTGATTCTAGTTAGCGGGCAATTACGCCCGCTACTTATCATTTAAATCTGTTAAGTTATTAGTTATCTAGAACTTTAAACTTTTCTCGTAAGTGGTTACGCACACCAATCGCAGTTATATTTAAAGCAATAATAACAGAGACTAATAAAAATGCAGTTGCGTAAACTAATGGTCTTGCAGCTTCAACATTAGGGCTTTGGAAACCAACATCATAAATATGGAAACCTAAATGCATAAACTTACGGTCTAAATGCATAAATGGGAAGTTACCATCTAATGGTAAAGTTGGTGCCATTTTAACAACACCCACCAACATCAATGGTGCAACTTCACCTGCAGCACGTGCTACAGCTAAAATTAAACCTGTCATAATCGCTGGGCTTGCCATAGGAACGATAATGCGCCATAAAGTTTCGAATTTAGTTGCGCCTAAGGCTAATGAACCTTGACGAATAGAACTTGGAATACGAGATAAGCCTTCTTCTGTTGATACAATCACAACAGGTAAAGTTAATATCGCTAGCGTAAGTGCTGACCACATCACACCTGGCGTACCAAATGTTGGACCGGGTAATGCTTCAGGATAAAATAACTGATCTAAGCTACCACCTAACATATAAACAAAAAAACCTAAGCCAAATACACCATAAACAATTGAAGGTACACCCGCTAAGTTGATCACTGCGATACGTATCATTTTTGTTGCTGCATTTTTTGCTGCATATTCATGTAAGTATATTGCTGCAACCACACCAAAAGGCGTCACAATCACAGCCATTAGCATTACCATAAATACAGTACCAAAGATTGCAGGAAATACACCGCCCTCAGTATTGGCCTCTCTTGGGTCGTCAGATACAAATTTACCTAGCTGAACAAAATATTGACCTAACTTAGCAAAGAACCCCATGTTATTAGGGAAAGTAAAATCAAGCACTTGGTATAGAGGTATGGTTACCATTTCACCGCGCATATCTTTTACTATTACTTGATCACGCTTAGCTTCACCACGTAATTTAAATAATTCAGTTTCTAAAACATCATATTTGGCTTTTTGCTCTGCTTTAAATTGCTCATACTCTTGTATGCGCTCTTGCGTTAACTCACCATCCAATTCATAAGCACGTTGTTTTAAACGCGCTCTTTCAAGCTCATAGTTTATATGACCAATCGGACCATTTTGTAAATCAAGCGCTTCTTCATTAAGAGATACGGCACGTTCAACTAATGCATCAAGCTTTTCTATTTTATCAATCGTTTGTTCTTTGCCATTTTCAATTACTTTTTCAACATAACCATAAAAGTTACCGTTTTTACTACGTTCAAAAACAGCCATTTCTTTAGGTACTGATTGAGACTTAATATCTGTTGTTAAAATCCAGCGAAAATCTAACTCAACAAACTCACGATTACCCGTTTTTACAAGCAAGCGTTCTATAAACTCTTCATTGTAATCACCTAAATCTGCACCTGTTGCTAATATACGAGAAGTGGGTACTTGCTCTCTATCATAGATTTCACCAATAACAGTACTTTTAACACCCGCTTGCTCAAGCTCTAACTGCACTACTTCAGATGGCCAAAAAAAGCTTAATCCACGCCATGCTATAAGCGCTAGCAAACCAATTACTGAAATCAAGCTGATACTAACTGCGCCACCTGTTAACCATATCCAAGGTGATCCTGATTTAAACCAGTTATTCATACTTATAACCTTTCACAATTCTTTTATTAAACATATTCAACTTTTGAAATATCATCTTAAACCACCTTACATTGAGCTATATTTGTCACGTAAACGTTGACGAACAAATTCAGCTATTGTGTTGAACATAAAGGTGAATATGAATAAAACAAATGCTGCTAAGAATAAAATACGATAATGAGAACTTCCTACCTCAGACTCTGGCATTTCTACTGCGATATTGGCAGCTAACGTACGCATACCTTGGAAGATACTCCAATCCATAATAGGTGTATTACCTGTGGCCATCAGTACTATCATAGTTTCACCTACTGCACGTCCTAAGCCCATCATAATCGCAGAGAAAATGCCTGGACTCGCAGTTAACAATACAACCTTAACTAAGGTTTGCCATTGTGTTGCGCCTAGTGCTAGCGAACCATTTGTAAGATGTTTAGGCACACTAAATACCGCATCTTCAGCAATTGTAAATATCGTTGGAATAACCGCAAAGCCCATTGCGATACCAACAACGAGTGAATTTCTTTGGTCAAAATCAAGTCCTAAATCGTTTGTAAGGTATTGACGAACATCGCCACCAAATAATAACTCTTCGATAAACGGGCTCATGCTGAAAGCAAAAACACCCACCAATAAAACAACTGGAATTAATAGTATTGAATGCGACCCTTCAGGTACTGAGTTACGAATTTTTTGCGGTAACTGACTCCAACCAAATGCTGTTGCTAACATAGCCAGTGGTAAACCAAACAATAAAATCAAAATAGCAGGTAAATGCTCTTCAAATATTGGCGCTAACCAAAGACCTGCTAAAAAACCTAAAATAACAGTTGGTAATGCTTCCATTATTTCAATTGTTGGTTTTACAACTTTACGTAATTGCGGTGACATAAAGTAAGCAGTATAAACCGCAGCAG
The DNA here is from genome assembly GCF_018860845.1 of Pseudoalteromonas sp. C2R02. Classification (NCBI taxonomy): domain Bacteria; kingdom Pseudomonadati; phylum Pseudomonadota; class Gammaproteobacteria; order Alteromonadales; family Pseudoalteromonadaceae; genus Pseudoalteromonas; species Pseudoalteromonas sp. C2R02. The sequence continues at coordinate 41,666 of NZ_JAHKQC010000029.1, forward strand.
ATAACGCAATTGGTACTGCAAATAACATGGCATAAAATGCCGCTTTTATGGTACCAAATGAAATTGGAATGAGTGAAAATTTAGATTCAAAATCATCACTTGCTGAAGTTGACTGCCAAGTATAGCCAGGCTCAGTGTAACCTTCATACCAAACCTCATTCCATAAACCTGACCAGCTCACTTCAGGGTGTTCATTTACAATATCAATCATAGATACTGTATTACCAGCAATTATTAGGGCTGCATTTGAACGAGGTGAAATGGCAAAGTTTGAGATTGCAGAATCAGCAACATCACCTAACCAAAGTGTACTTTCACTTGTTGTATAATAAAGTCCTAAACCACCTTGGTCATTAACAGTAAAAAATGTACGGCGATAATATTCAGGAAACATCGCTGTAATTGAGCTATCTTGCGTATCAAAAGTACGTACTTTCGTAAATTCACGACCTTGCTCAGTATTGATTTCAAACCATTGTGAAATTTCACCATTATCATTATTAAATAATAAAGAGTTTGCGCCAGCTAATAGCACACTTGAAACTAAATTAGCATTTTCTTCATTTGCCGCTAAAACTTGTATTTTAGAAATATCGTCGATATCACGTGTATTAAATATAAAAACTTTATTAGCACTGCGAATAAATGAGCGAGTGCCATCTGGAGAAATTAATAACTCATCAATGCGACCTGCAATATCAAGATAAGCATATTCAGCAATCCATTCAATTTCATCAGTCATAAAGTTTTCTTCTGCGGTGAAAACAGTAAAAGCCACTTTATTTTCTTGTGTTTGCGCTAATACAGAAATTTTGCCTTCATCAACGCTAAAAGCAAAATCTTTAATTGCTTGCTCATTTTCATCAACAATTAAAGCACTCTCTCCTACAGGATAAGAAATACCCGGTGTAATAACACGTTTATCATTAGGGAATGCCACATCAAATTTAGGGTGAACTAACGTCATGCCACCATTTGATAAGCCATAAGCATACAAACCTAAATGAGGTGCACTTTGAGCAAAGCTTGTAATATTGCTTTCAAGATTTACTTGGCTACTCGTTATCTTTTCACCAAAGTTATCGCCCTTTACCTGGTAAAAATCCATTCCACCTGATTTAGTCAGTAAATAAGCAATTTCAGTCTGTTCTTCCATACCTACAGCTAAAACTTCTTGCCCTGCAGGTAATTTAAATTCATTTCTCGGTGTTATTGACGCAGATTCAAAAATTGGTGCAACAACATAAAGTAAATAAAAGAAAATCATAAGAAGTGCTGCCAATACCATGACACCACCTGAAAAAATACTAAACTGTGCAATTTTATCTTTAATCAAACGGCCTTTATCCGTATGAAAGTTAGATTTTTGCGAATGTGAAGCCATCAAAGTTTCCTTCAGCATTAAAGTTGGGCATATTATATTGTGTCAAGATGACAGTTTTGTTACATGAGACTCAATTAAACAAATATTTTGACATAAAAATGTCATAAAAAGGCAAATATTGCTTCGAGTCAAAGTTATAACCATAAAAATGGAATTTTGTTGTGGAAAACTGGACAAACTACTAGGCTAGGTCAATACTTTGGTTTTAAATTAATATTAAATAATAACAATTAGTTTTCGTGATACAGAGAGATACCTATGAAGCAGTTAGTACTAACCCTAATCGGGCAAGACCGACCAGGTCTTGTAGAAGAAGTTTCATCAACAGTTTTATTACACAACGGCAATTGGTTAGCCAGTAATTTAAGTCATTTATGCGGTCATTTTGCCGGCATATTACAAATCGAGGTACCAGAGGAAAAGTTAGACATTTTACAAACAGCTCTCCATAATATCAAAGACTTAGAAATAAGGATTGAAGATGGGGAGGATACAAAACATTGCGAACAAAGCCAAATCAATTTAGTGATCACAGGTAACGACCGACCAGGTATCGTTCAAGAATTATCAAGTGTTATTAGGCATAAAGGCGCAAGCATTATTCATTTCACTTCTAAACAGCAAAGTGCACCTAATTGGGGCGTGCCTTTATTTAATGCCATTGCAACTGTGCACTTACCAAGTGGCTTAGATAAAAGCGAAATTATCAACGCGTTAGAATCTATTACTTCTGATGTAATTGTTGATGTGGAAGAAGCTGAAGCTTAAATTTTTGCTACAAATCGATAAAAGGCATGCTCTGATGATAACTCATGCCTTTCAAGTATTTAATTTAAAATCATATTACTTCGCATGCTAAATTTTGATTGGCAATAAATTGATTAAATTCATTTTTAGGTAACGCTTTACTGTAAAAGTATCCCTGTATGACATGACAACCGATGCTTTGTAAAAACTGCAGTTGTTTTTCTTTTTCTACCCCCTCAGCCACCATTTCTAAATCTAAACTCTGTGCCAATGCGATGATAGCTTTCACTATTTGACTATTACCATATTCATCTGGAATTTTAGCGATAAAACTGGCATCAATTTTTATTGTATCAATAGGCAACTGGGTTAAATAACTTAACGCTGAATATCCGGTACCAAAATCATCTAAAGCAATATGTACATCTAATGCTTTGAGTGCTTTTAAAACTTTTTTAGCCTCGTCCATAGATGATATAAAGCTAGTTTCTGTCACCTCAATCTCTAACAGTTGCGCAGGGACCTGCCACACATTAAGCGCATTTTGAACGGCTAAAACAAGATTGCCTTTTGTTAAATGTAAAGCTGAAATATTGACTGAGATACGACCAAACTGAACGCCAGAATCAACCCACTCTTTTATTTGTTTACACGCCTGATTTAATACCCAAATATCTAAATCAATAATGAGCCCTAAATCTTCGGCTAAAGGAATAAAGCTTGCTGGAGATACAATTCCTAACTCTTTATCACGCCAACGGATCAATGCCTCAACACCTACTAACTCTGAATTTAAGGCATTTATTTTAGGCTGATAATAGAGCTCAAAACTATTGTTTTTAAGTGCTTTATTTAATTTACTTTCCATTACCATTCGCTCTAATGAACGTGCATTCATTGCTGGTTTAAATAGCTGAAAAGAGTTACGGCCAAGTTCTTTACTACGATACATAGCAACATCAGCATGTTTTAACAACGCATCAGAGTCTATGCCATCATCTGGATAAACGGCAGCCCCGATAGAGGTGGTAATTGATATATCATGCTCTTGAATTTTAAATGGCGTTTCTAAACATTGGATGAACTGATTTGCAAAATCAAAAATATAATTAACTTCATCCACTTCCGTTAATAGCAAAGTAAATTCATCGCCGCCTAAGCGAGCTAATGTATCTCCTGCTTTTACATATTTTTGCAACCTCATTGCTACTTGCTGAAGTAATAAATCTCCTACTGAATGACCTAAGGTATCATTCACTTGTTTGAAATGATCTAAATCTAAAAACATCACAACCAGTTTTTGATCATCACGCTTTGCTGTTGCCAAAGCCATTTCTAGTCTATCGCTAAATAAACGTCTGTTAGGCAAGTGTGTTAATTCATCAAAATAAGCTAATGCTGTGATGCGTTTCTCTGCTTTTTTTCTTTCCGTGATATCACTAAAAATTGCGGCATACAATAAGTCTTCATCTTCACTTTCTTTAATCTCTATAATAGTTAGCCACTCTAGATATAGCTCTCCATTTTTCTTTTTATTATAAATTTCGCCTTGCCATACACCTTCTTTACGTAAACTTTGCCACATCAAATCATGAAATTTTTTATCATGATGCCCTGATCTCAATATCCTTGGAGTTTGCCCTATTGCTTCTTTTTCACTATATCCTGTTAGCGCTGTAAAAGCGGGATTAACTTGTAAAATAGTACTGGAGCTATCTGTGATCATAATGCCATCTAACGAGGCATTGATAATTTTTTTAGCTAAAAATAAATTCTTTTGCGATTTTTTGAGCGCAACATCCCTTTGTTCAAGCACTGTTTCAAGCTCTGTCATATATGCTAATTCAATATCTGACATAATATTATTGAGTGACAATACGCCAAGTACTGCTAAATCATCATTTTCAACAACTAAGTGTCTGATTTTTCGAATTTCTAATAATTGATAAGCTTTATATAGGCTGGTTGTTTCTTTTACAGTAAGCAAAGGCCAACTTGCATATTCCCAACAACTCGCTTTTATTTCGCCCTTTCTTAATACGTTAAGTAAATCTCGCTCGGTGATTATGCCTTTTTGATTTATCGTTTTATTTTCAACTAAAACAGCATTGACTCTTTTTTCCCTCATAGCCTTAGCAATTAAAGTCATACTGTCGTTTGCATCAAGCAATGGAATATTAGCGTTATAACTTTTATCAACCAGCCTAAAGTGAAGATAGTGCTCAAGCCCTTGGCTTTTTATTACATCTGATAGGCTTACAACACCTTGAGGGGTGTTATTTTCATCAACTGCTAATAAATGACGAAAGCCATAATTATGAAATAATACGGTTAATTCAGATACTAATATTGAACTTTGCACCTGTTTAACAGGGCTACTCATAAAGCTAGAAATTGGTTGTTGAGAAAACTCAGGCTCTGAAAAATCTAATTTAGCACAGTCTGCTTCAGTCCATACACCAACAAGCTTATTGTCAGACATAATGAAAATGGCACTTACATTTCTGTTGCCCATCATATTAGCGGCTTCGAATAATGATGTTTCTGGTTTACAGAATAAAATATTTTTCGACATTAAATCCGCTACCGTCAATATTTTATTACTTGATTTTAAAACCATTATTGAAATTCCCTATTCATGATAAAGATACATGCAAAATGTAAATTTTATCAAATAGGAAATAACTAAGATGTGTTTTAGATCAAAGAAAGGTTTTCTATAAAAGAATTAAACTTCAGCTAACGATTTTAGATGGGTAGTAACACTACGCCCTAATGAAGATAAGTCGTAACCGCCTTCAAGCATTGAAATGATGCCTTTACACTCTAGGGACTTAGATAACTTAACTATTTTATCAGTAAACCAAGCGTAGTCAGCTTCAACTAAAGTTAATCCACCCATATCATCTTCTAAATGGCCATCAAAACCGGCGCTGATAAATATCAATTGAGGTTTAAACCGTTTAATAGCGGGTAACCAAGATCCTATGATCGCGCGTTTAAAATCATCTCCGCCCATGCCTGCGGTTAGAGGCGTATTAATAATAGTTTTTGTACTATCAATTGCCGTATTTGGATAAAAAGGATGTTGAAAGATAGAGCAAAATAATACGTTATCATCATGTTCAAAAATATCTTGTGTACCATTACCGTGGTGCACATCAATATCTAAAATAGCGATGCGTTCAATGCCTTGTTCTTGCGCATATTTAACCGCAATTGCGGTATTATTAAAAATACAAAACCCTGAAGAAGTATCTTCTGTTGCATGATGCCCTGGCGGTCTCACAGCACAAAAAGCGGCATCTAACTGACCAGCTAATACTTGTTTTACAGCAAAGACGCCTGAACCTGCCGCACGCTCAGCAGCTTTAAATGTATCTTTACACAGCCAAGTATCACCATCTAAGTCTGCTAAGCCAGTTTCTGGTATTTTGCTTTTAACAAGATCTAAATGTGCTTGTTTATGAACCCTTAATATATCTTCTTCGCTAGCTTTTGATGTCATGATCTGCGGCACAGCAATATCTAAGCCTGAAGCTAATAATCTATCTTGAATAGCATCTAAACGCTCTGAACACTCGGGATGATCTGCCACCATTTTGTGTTTACGACAATCAGGATGATAAATAATTGCGGTACGCATAAGATACTCAGATTAATAAATTGAAAATATAGGAATAGAAGGAAGTGTATCAAAGTTTATAAAATCAAACTTTGATACTTTGGTCGATACATGCACAACTAATATCATGCATGCTAAAGAACTATAGTTTTTGTTTTAAATTTAGATTGTGAAAATCAAAACTAAAATCTGTCACACTTGGTGCGGCCGCTTTTAAAGAGATGTTTTTCACCTTATTTTTAGATGTCATTTCAAAATTAATAAACGCATCCGCCTCTAATAATTTATCATTCCACCTTACAATAAAGGTGTGACCTGTATAGTGCTCTAATTTACCTTTAAGTTGTTCAGTATGCGTAAAATCAATTAATAACTGATTATCTTTTTCAATAATATTGACATCACCATACCAGCTATCTACAAATTCACCGGTGTAATGTTTTAAAGGCAGTGCAGCTTGAACATCTTCAACGTCATCTAATTTAGCTTTTGCATAGGCTTTATCTTTACCTTCAAAATGTTTAACAGCTAATTTTTCTACCCAATCTTTGTCTTTAAGGTGCAGTGCATCTTCTAATACTTCATGAGTGATCGCCGATAAAGCACTAAATGCCTGCTGATTAGATAAAATAACTATGCCTAAGTTTTTCTCTGGCACTAAAGTAACTTGCGAAACCATACCTAAAATACCACCGCCATGACCTACTTTTTTATATCCTTGATAATCTTCTATGCTCCAACCTAAACCATAACCACTAAATTGCTGTCTATGACTATCAAAGCCCACTTGAGATGCCATCTTAGTAATGTGCGGATGCCACATTTCTTTTTGTTGCTTTTCAGTGAATAGCTGTTCGCCATTAGTCATTTTACCTTGTGCTAATTGCACTTTTAACCAGCTACTCATTTCTACAACGTTTGATGCAATTGCACCAGCACCACGAAAATCTTCTAAATAGTTAACAAAAAATGGATTTAATTTACCATCAAGGGGAATATGCCCTGTTGCCCAGTTTTTATTCTCTTTGTCGATACGAGAAAAGCCAGCTTTAGACGCATTCATTCCCAAAGGTTTCAGGATGTTTTTTTCCGTAAAATCTTGCCAACTCATACCTGAAACTCGAGCAATTACCTCGCCCGCAGTCACAAACATTAAGTTGTTATAAGCATATTTTGAGCGAAAACTTGAAACAGGCTTTAGGTGGCGAAGGCTATCTAAAATATCAGGCATATCTTTATTGGTATCAGGCCAAATCATCAAATCACCTGCACCTAAACCTAGGCCACTTCTGTGACTTAATAAATCACGAATTGTCATTTCTCGCGTAACATACGCATCGTATAAACGAAATTCAGGTATATGATCTATTACTTTATCATCCCAATTAAGCTTGCCCTGATCAACTAACATACCAATGCCAGCAACAGTAAACGCTTTGGTATTTGAGGCGATACCAAATAAAGTCTCTTTATTTACCTTTTCACCTGTATCTAAATGCTTTACACCAAAACCTTTTGCCATAATGATTTTATCATTTTCGACTACAGCAATGGCTAAACCCGGCACATTAAAACGTGCCATAGAGCTCTCTACAATTGTGGATATTTTATCAGCATCAACTTCTGCGACTGATGAAAAACTCAAAGATGCGGCTAACATCCCTGAAAATATGGTGCTTAACTTTTTCATTTTTATTCTCTTTATAATTTTAACTATTCGCTTTATCAAATACCGCTAATAACAAAGGGTTTGCTGACTCTTTTAGTTCATTACTTAGCGTTTTATCTGCTTTTTTAAACATACTGCGTAAGTGCGGCTTTAAATGAGGCAATATTTTGTTTTTATTTTCGCCTTTTAATTTTGCAATTAATGCAAGGCTAAAAATCAACTCTGGCTCAGGTAAAGCAGGCTGTCTGTTTGCATAAGCATTAAAACAAGAACCGCAGCCGCCTTTAAACTGATAAGCGGTATTGCTTAGCATGACACCAAAACCTAAAAACCCCGCAATTAACTCACTGACTTGCGGTAATAACGCTTCTCCACCTGGCGGCAACTCTCTACCGTGATGAATTAAAATTAATGCTAATGTTTGTGCAAAAGAAGCCACCATATCTTGAGGCTGATTTATTTGATTTGGGTTATACGATACATAAATCACTTGTTCATTCATGCTGTCATTTACTAACTTCGCATTTTCTCCACGTAAACGCGGTGAAAACTGCCAATTAGGAAAAGCAACTGACTGCATTTGGCTTGGTTCAACTAATTTCAAAGGCCAGTTTTGCATACCAGCATAATTAACTACGTGATTAAATACATTTTGTGCCATACCAAATACACTATTAACCTGATCAGGAAAATAATGATTATTAGGTAAAATTATTTCTGTTTTGTCTAGGAAGAGCTGTCCATCAAAACGCTCAAAAGCCCAAACAAAAGTGTCTAATACCCAATTTTGCTCTTCGGTTGCTAATAATGGTTTAGATTTAAAAATTGATAACATAATTAATTCTTTATTGGTTGATTAGCCCACTGCCAAGCTTGGGTATTATAAAGTGGTACAGTAGATAAAGCATGATGATGACTACCACTAGACTCTTTAGTTGAATACGATAAGTACATTAATGTTTTAGTATCTTGATCATAAATTCGCCTAACCTTTAAGCTTTTAAACAATATGCTTTTCGATTCTTTAAAGACTACCTCTCCATTTTTAGATAAATCAATTTGTTGTAATTGTTCAGCTAAAATTGGACCTGTTTGACGACACGCAATTGACATATCTGAAGGGTCTGAAAAGTCTAAATCAGCTTCAACATGACTTATATGACAGGTAACACCAAGGATTTTAGGATCGCTCTTTGCTTTTATAACCACATCCTTTGTAGTGAATAAACCTAAGCTTACTTTACCTGCATTATCAGAACATGCCGATAGCACTAATACACTTAATGCTAAAAATAAAAACTTATATTTCATAGATTCTTTTTCTTATATAAATAATTGTTATCAGCATAATGAACATTAGGCTTAAGTTAAAGCTTATTTTAATACCCTAAGTTTGATACTCTACCGCTTGAGTAATACGCTAAGCTTCTTTTATTAAAGGAAATAAATATGAAAAAAACGCTTCTCTCACTTATATCAGCTAGTATTTTATTTGCTTTTTCACCTGTTTCTAACGCTAAAATCATTGTTGGTGGCGCAGTTGGAAAAACATTTAGCCAAAGAATGGAAACGCAAGAGCTGCAAAAAATAGAAGTTAAAGACGGTACTCACTTCAATTTAAGCATTGAAAAAAGCATTCCTAATGCGAAATATGGTATGTTTTATTCTAATATGTCGACTCATTTAAAAAATGAAAAAGACAAAAAGCTAGACTTTAATTACTTATTATTTCAAAGCGCAATCGACGTGCCTCTTGGTCAAGACTTATCTGGTTATTTTGGCGCTCAAATTGGTGTGAATAATATAAAACCTAACTGGTCAGAGTCAGATACATACTTTGCTACCGGTCTTTATGGTGGTGTTGAATATCATTTATCAAAAGCAATGAGAGTCTCTTTTGAAACTCGCTGGTTAACTACAATAGTAGATAACAATAGTAAAACCACCTGCGAAGTCGAAAATAAAGAAGAAGACGATAACTGCTTATGGCATTTTGATGGCGATTTACTCAATCAATTTCAAACAAGTATTGGCTTTAGCTACCGCTTTTAACTCGATATTAATAATCCTAATCTCTTAGGCATTAATTTCTTTTAATGCCTTTTAAACTATTTAATTCTCTTTTTTACACCTATTCTTTTAAAATCAATGAAATAAAAGCTTTTAATTTTCATCGAAAATCAGCCTTTTAACATCAAAATAAGGTATATTAGTTCTTAATTAATGCACGTTTTAAATTCCGATTTAAGGTAAAACATGATTCAACTTTTAAATGCTAATAACCAAGGTATTCCTCTTAATATTTTATCAACAGATGGTTTTGATTCTTGGCTATCACAACAAAATGAACTTGTTCAAAACTGGTTAAAGCAAACGCAATTTAAAGGTGCAGGTTTATCTTTAATCCCCGATCACACAGGCACTTTAACACAAGTAGTATTTGTTGTTGAAACCCCTGAGCATTTCTTTTCATGTGGTGAACTGGCCAAGCAACTACCTGCCGGTCAATATTCATTAAAAGCAGATGTTGCATATCATGAAGCCATCGCTTTTTCATGGGCGATTGGTTGTTACCAATTTGATGTATATAAAACGGTTGAAAAACCGCAAGTTTCTTTAGGTTTAGTAACTCAGGAATTAGCAGATAAAGTATTAAAGCAAGTTGAAGCAACTGGCCTAGTACGTGATTTAATTAATATGCCACCTGCTGACATGATGCCTGAGCACTTAGCACAAACCATGAGTGATCTTGCTGAGCAATTTGGCGCTGATATGTCTCAATTAATTGGCGATGAATTATTAGAGCACAATTACCCAACAATCCATGCGGTAGGTCGTGCAAGCTGTCATAAACCAAGACTACTTGATTTAACTTGGGGGGATGAAAAACACCCTAAAGTCACTTTAGTGGGCAAAGGCGTATGTTTTGACTCTGGCGGTTTAGATTTAAAACCAAAAGTGGGTATGCGTAATATGAAAAAAGACATGGGCGGTGCAGCACATGTTATAGGTTTAGCACAGTTAATCATGGCTAATAATTTACCTGTTAGATTACGTGTATTAGTACCCGCAGTAGAAAATGCGGTATCGAGCAATGCATTACGCCCGGGTGACGTTGTAAAAACACGCCAAGGTTTAACAGTTGAAATTGATAACACAGATGCTGAAGGCCGCTTAGTATTATGTGATGCGTTAAATGAAGCACAAAATGATGATCCTGAGTTATTAATTGATTTTGCAACTTTAACAGGTGCAATGCGCATAGCTTTAGGTACTGAGTTACCAGGTTTCTTCTCTACAAATCGTAAAATTGCGCACGATATTATTGATGCCGGTGATGATGTATTTGATCCTGTATGGCAAATGCCTTTATATCAGCCATATAAAGAGCTATTCAAAAGCGAAGTTGCTGATATGACAAACTGCCCAACAGTACCGCAAGGTGCAGCAATTTGTGCTGCGTTATACCTACAATACTTTGTTGATGAAAAAACTGATTGGTTACATTTTGATGTAATGGCGTGGAATAACCGCAAGCTTTCTGGTCGTCCATTAGGCGGTGAAGCATTTGGTATTCGTGCTGTATATAGCTACTTAGCTTCAAGATTTGATGCTTAAAGTACTCCTGCTTAAAATGAAGTAAAAAAACCGCGAAACCGGTTTTTTCACTTCATTTTAAGCACATCTTTTTTATAACGATTCTATATCTATTCAAGCTACCTTTCTGATTTTAAATAAATATTCCGTATTTATGGTAAATGTTAATATCAGTTTTAAATTTTCAAAAAAATAAAATTAACTATAAAAGTTTTTTTTTATTAGCAATAAACAATAAATGATGTTGAATCGACATAAAAGGAGGTAAAAAGCACTGTTTTTATTAATTATCACAGTAAAATACGCGTTTACATGCCAAACCTCTCGCACACATATTAATGAGGTTTGGATCTGACAACATTAAAACTAAAAAAGGACAATCATGAAGTATATTTCACAGTGTTTTGTTTTATGTTTACTTTTGACTATCTCAAGCGTTAGCGCAAAAGTATCAAATGAAACATTTAGCTTAGAACACATAGCGAAAATTCAATATGTTAGCCAAGCGGTAATATCACCTGATGGCGAACACATCGCTTATATCAAGTCTGTACCTCGTAAACTTTATAAAGATAAAGATGGTAAATCATTTAGCCAACTGCACATTGTAAATAGAAAAGGTGAATCTCGTCCTTTTTTAGCCGGCCAAGTAAACATTTCACAACTAAAATGGTCAGCTGATAATAGCCAAATCTATTTCTTAGCTAAGTTGAAAAAAGACAAATATACTAGCCTATATGCAATGCCAACTAACGGTGGTGAAGCAGTTAAACAAGTATCATTAAAAAAAGCATCTATTAGCCAATACGATTTAAATCACAATGGTAAAAAAGTAGCTGTTTTAGCAAAAGAACCTAAAGAAAAAGAAAATAAAGAACTAGTGAAACTAGGTTTTAAAGCTGAAATTTACGAAGAAGATTTACAATTTAAGCAATTATTTATTGCTACTTTAGATTCTAATAAAAAACCTAAAAAGCAAACTATCAAAGGCAATATTTCTTCAGTTTCATTTAGCCCGATAGATAATAAGCTGCTAGTTAAATTACAGCCAAGCCCATTAATCGACGACATTTATATGAAGTCTCTTTGGCATATATTTGATGCAAATACACAAACAATTCAAACAACATTTGAAACTGTAGGTAAACTAGGTAAAGCTAAGTTTTCTGCCGATGCAAAATTTGTAGCCTTCATTGGTAGCAGTGATATTAACGACCCTAAAGACGGTCAATTATATTTAGCCAATGCCAAAACAGGTGACATTAAAAATATATCACCAAAAACATTAGGCCATGTTAAAGACCTTGCTTGGGCCAATAAAACTAATAAGTTATTTTATGTTTTATATACCGACGTAGAAACTGAACTTAACTATTTTGATGTTAACAAGCAAAAGCATAAAACTATCGCGAATAAAGCTGGCTTTATAATCAATAAAATCAGCATTTCAAAGTCAGATAAAACCTTAGCTGCTGTGATTAATACACAAACTCACCCTGATGAAGTTTATATCTTAAAAGGTAAGAAACATTCGCTTGCTCGCCTTACACACACTAATGCTTGGCTAACTGATATGCCTTTAGCTAAACAAGAAGTGATCACTTTTGAGGCAAGAGATGGTTTAAAGCTTCAAGGTATTTTAATAAACCCAATCAATAAACAAAGCGATAAACGTTATCCGTTAATCATGTCTATTCATGGTGGTCCAGAAGCACATATTAGCAATGGTTGGTTAACGAATTACTCTAAACCTGGTCAAATAGCGGCTTCACAAGACTACGCTGTTTTTTATCCTAACTACCGCGGTAGCACAGGTCGTGGTGTTGAATTTTCTAAGCTAGGTCAAAATGATTATGCAGGTAAAGAATTTGACGATATTGTTGATGCTAAAAATCATTTAGTGAACATAGGTTTAGTAAATGAGAAAAAAGTAGGTATTACAGGTGGTTCTTACGGTGGTTATGCATCAGCTTGGGCTGCAACTAAGCAAACAAAACATTTTGCTGCAAGCGTAATGAGTGTTGGTGTAACCGATTTAATATCTAAATACGGCACAACCGATATCGCTAACGAAATGTACTTAGTGCACGCAAGAAGCAACCCTTGGGATAAATGGTTATGGTACTTAGAACGTAGCCCAATTTATTATGCTGGTCAGTCAGAAACGCCATTATTAATAATGCATGGTAAAGACGACCCTAGAGTACATCCGAGCCAATCAATGGAGCTTTACCGCTTTATGAAAAGCCAAGATAAAACAGTACGTTTAGTGTATTACCCAGGCGAAGGTCATGGTAATAAAAAAACCGCTGCACGTTATGACTTTTCATTAAGATTAATGCGTTGGATGGATCATTATTTAAAAGCGGATAACACAGAAAAACCACCGTTTTATTTAGATCACGCTTCAAAGCTAAAGAAGTAAACTAAGAGTTATCAATTGAGCCTGACTACTTAGTCAGGCTTTTTATAAGAAAGTTTTAACTTTGATTATCACAAGTAAAGTTAGATATATCAAAACTATGAAGTTTACCCTCTTCACTTTTATCTATAACGATTAAGTTGTTTTCTTGTACTTCAAAATCGTATTCATACATCCAACCTATTTTTTTAATATCTTTTAGCTCAAAACGATTCAGCGGTAGCGGACATTTTAAATAAAAGTAATGATAGGCTTTTCCCATAGCTCCCGGATCCGCTGTATATACATAAACTGTTCGATTATTAAATGTTTTTTCTTTGTGTATATAGCTAAGATCGGATGATGAAATCCCTTCAAAGAAAATCCCTAAAAAAAGTAAAGGAATTTGAACTGCTGCAACCACATAACTTGAAACTAAAAAAGCATTTTTAATAATTGTATTATTTAGTGTTTCTCTTATTACCTCTCTTTTAATACTCAGCAATGCAATCGCTAAAATCACAAGAATGATTTTAACTATTCTTACATTATCACGCCATTGATACATCAACATTGGAGATTGCCAATTTAATCCCCAAAGCGTTTCGCCAAACCAACTCTCTATAAATGGCAAATATAAACACATCATAATAATAAATATGATAAAGGATTCTTTTTTTATTTCCTTATTCATCGAGGTACTCTTTTGTTTTTTGCATTCAAAATTAGATATTTACAACATTAACCAGGTTATATTAGTCAGGCTTTTTTAATTCTTTTAGAAGCTGATAAATTGCATATAAATATAAGCTAGGTACTCCAATACACACAAAAAAGATCAAACCACTTCTTTGTAAAATATCAGTAAAATTCATTTCTAAATGTAATTCAGGAATTGAATCATAAAATAAATACAAAACAAAAAGCGTCATTAAGATTTGCAAAGCTATCGCAGTTATTAGCTTCAGTCTATTTTCAGCAACTGCTTGGCACCAAGCGATTGGATCTTGATGTAAACTCAAATTGAATTCCTTTTCTCTAAAAAACAGACATACGTTATCTGATAAAATAGAACCAAGTAAAGCCATAAAATGAAAATAGAGATAAAATAGATAAAATAGATAAAGTAGCTTTTACCTAAAGGGTTGGATAAACTAATCTTTTGATTATCAATAACAACTCATCCTATGCCACAAGAAAAAAAATCAGCTATCACTTCAACTAAAGCTTCAACACCTTCCACTGTAAAAAAACCAGCAACAGGCCAAGTTCAATCTTTGGTGCGAGGTTTAAATATTTTAAAATCCCTAGCTGAACATGGTAAAAGCATGAGTTTATTTGAAATAGCCGATGATGTTGTTTTAGCTTCTTCTACTGCACACAGATTATTATCAAGTTTAGAGCAGCAAGGTTTTGTGATTCAAGATGAACAAAGAGGAAAATGGTCGATTGGTATTGAAGCCTTTAACGTCGGTAATGGCTTTTTAAAAACCAGAGATGTTGTTGCTATCGCCCGCCCTTTTATGCGTGAATTGATGGAAAAAACCGGAGAAACCTCAAATTTAGGCATATTAAATGGTTTTTCTTCAGTGTTAATCGCACAAGTTGAATGTAAAGAGTTAATGAGAATGGTCGCTACTTTAGGTGGCCGAACCCCAGCTCATGTTAGCGGCATAGGAAAAGCTTTATTATCTGAATACTCTCAAAAGGAACTAAAAGATCACCTATTTGAGACTAAACTCAACGAAATAACAGAAAATACTATCACTAATCCAACAACTTTTACTGCTCATCTTGCAGATATAAAACAGCAAGGTTTTAGCATAGATGATGAGGAGCAATCTATTGGTCTGCGTTGTATCGCTGCCAATATTTATAATGAGCATCATGAAGCTATAGCGGCAATTTCAATTTCAGGCCCAAAGGTAAGATTAACTGATGATAGATTAAATGATTTAGGCAGTTTACTAAATACAACAGCATCACAAATAACCTTTGCATTAGGTGGAAAAAAACCTACTGAAAAATAGCGCAAAAATCAAAGGTGATGTCGTCAAACCACCTTTGATTTGGTTAGGCAAGAATATTAACACTCTAAATCAAAAGAGTTTATATTTTTAAAATTTCTACTTTTAGTTTTTATTTATTTCATCCCCTTTTATATTTATCCGAACATAAACTAGCTAGGCATGAGCTCTAAAGCATGCAGATTCGATCCCTGCAAGTGCACATTGCTCATCAATATCTGAGGTATCGCCTGTAATACCAACAGCACCAATTATTTTATCTTCTTCATTTCTGATCAAAACCCCACCTGGTACAGGTACTAAATTACCGTGGGCCATAGTCGTTAGCGCCGACATAAATGCAGGTCGTTCACTTGCTACATCACATAATACCCGTGATGACATACCCATACCTATTGCGCCCCGTGCTTTTGCGATCGCAATATCAATTCTCATTATGCTTGCCTCATCTTGACGAGCAAAGGCTTTTAAGTGGCCGCCTTCATCTAAAACCGCAACCGTAAGCGGTGGTGTATTGAGCTCTTTTCCTAATGCTAAAGCACCTTTAATTATTTGCGTTGAACTTTCTAAGTTAAGTTTCATTGTCATTATTTTGCTCCTGATATTTTAAATTTGAATTTGGTTTTTTCTTCATTTCAATAATCAATTTCCAAGTATCAAAACTAATTCATTTTTATTTTTTATGTTTACTTTTAAAAACCAGAACAACAAAACAACTCAACAGGCTGATAAATAACAACTAAAAGTCATTTTCACATTATGGAATTTGATTTTATTAAAAGTTGACACTTGTGACAGGAATTTATAGTATCAATAAAACTTAACAGGTCAATACAAAAATCAATTAATTATTCAGCGCAAACTTTAACCAACCAAATTTAATATTTGTGCTGCTTATTCATAAAAAAATGAGAGGTAAGTGTTATGCCAAAAATGAGAGCGATAGACGCCGCAGTAAAAATATTAGAACTTGAGGGAGTATCAAAAGCTTTTGGTGTACCAGGCGCTGCCATCAATCCTTTTTATGATGCCTTAAGAAAAAATGGCAGCATTAGCCATGTACTTGCACGTCATGTTGAAGGCGCTTCTCATATGGCTGAAGGTTATACACGTACTAATACTGGCAATATTGGTGTTTGTATTGGCACTTCTGGCCCTGCTGGTACTGATATGGTCACTGGTTTATATTCTGCCGCTGCCGATTCTATTCCAATTTTATGCATTACAGGCCAAGCACCACGAGCACGTTTACATAAAGAAGACTTCCAAGCCGTTGATATTGCTTCAATCGTAGAACCAGTTACTAAATGGACTACTACTGTACTTGAACCAGGTCAGGTTCCGGGCGTATTCCAAAAAGCATTCCACTTAATGCGCTCGGGTCGTCCAGGCCCTGTTTTAATTGATTTACCTATCGATGTACAAATGGCTGAGATCGACTTTGATCCTGACACTTACCAATCTTTAGAGTCTTTTAAGCCAAAAGCGACTCGCGCTCAAATTGAAAAAGCCATGGAAATGCTTAATCAAGAAACTAAACCATTAATCGTATCCGGTGGTGGTGTTATTAATGCAGATGCCGCTGAGTTATTAGTTGAGTTTGCCGAAATCACAGGCGTGCCAGTTATTCCAACACTTATGGGCTGGGGAACCATCCCTGATGATCATAAGTTAATGGCGGGTATGTGTGGATTACAAACATCTCACAGATACGGTAATGCCACCATGCTTGAATCTAGTTTTGTTATGGGCATAGGTAATCGTTGGGCAAATCGCCATACAGGTTCGGTAGATGTGTACACTGAAGGTCGTAAATTTGTTCATATTGATATTGAACCAACACAAATTGGTCGCGTATTTACACCTGATTTTGGCATAGCATCAGATGCACATGCCGCATTATCTTTATTAGTTGAAGTAGCAAAAGAATACAAAGCAAAAGGAAAACTGGCAGATCACAGTGCTTGGGCGTCTGAGTGTCAAGAACGCAAACAAACCATGCAACGTAAAACTAACTTCAACAATGTACCAATGAAACCACAACGTGTTTATCAAGAAATGAATCAAGCCTTTGGTAAAGACACCTGTTACGTAAGCACTATCGGTTTATCTCAAATTGCCGGCGCACAATTTTTACATGTATATAAACCAAGACATTGGATCAACTGTGGTCAAGCTGGTCCATTAGGTTGGACAGCACCCGCGGCATTAGGTGTATGTGCTGCAGATCCCAAGCGTAATGTTGTTGCCTTATCAGGTGATTACGATTTCCAATTTATGATTGAAGAACTGGCTGTTGGTGCACAATTTAAATTGCCTTACATACATGTAGTAGTTAACAACTCATATTTAGGCCTCATTCGCCAAGCGCAACGTGGCTTTGATATGGATTACTGTGTGCAACTGTCATTCGAAAATATTAATGCGCCAGAACTTGGTAATTATGGTGTTGACCATGTTGCTGTTGTTGAAGGTTTAGGTTGTAAAGCGATTAGAGTAAGAGAGCCAAGTGAAATTGCAGGCGCATTCGAAAAAGCAAAAGCACTTATGGCTGAGTTTAGTGTACCCGTTGTTGTTGAAGTGATCTTAGAAAATGTCACTAATATCGCAATGGGCACTGAGCTGAACAATGTAACAGAATTTGATGACTTAGCCGAATCAGGTCAAGACGCCCCTACCGCTACTATTTCAATGCTTGATTAGGAGATCATCATGCCAAAATTAAACGCCAATTTATCTATGTTATTTAACGAAATTGATTTTTTAGACCGCTTTGATGCCGCTGCACAAGCTGGTTTTAAGGGTGTGGAATATTTATTCCCATACGACTTTGATATGCATGAAATAAAACAAAAACTAGCAAGTCATAATCTAACTCAAGTGTTATTTAATTTACCAGCAGGCGATTGGGATAGCGGAGATCGTGGTATTGCTTGTCATCCTGAACGTGTCGAAGAATTCCGACAAGGCGTTGATTTAGCCATAGAGTACGCAAAGGTTTTAGAATGTTCACAATGTAATATTTTAGCTGGCATAGTGCCTGATGGGCTAAGCCAAATTGATGCACAAAAAACTTTTATTAATAACTTAAACTATGCAGCGCCTCGCCTAGAAAAAGCAGGTATACGCTGTTTAATTGAAGCCATTAATACCCGAGATATTCCAGGCTTCTTCTTAAATAATACCAAACAAACATTAGAGATCATCAAACAAGTTGACTCTACAAACTTATTTTATCAATACGATATTTACCATATGCAAATTATGGAAGGTGATATCACACAGACCATAGAAGCAAACTTAAAAAATATCGCACATATACAACTTGCTGATAATCCAGGTAGAAACGAGCCCGGCACTGGTGAGATTAACTATCACTTTATTTTTAAGTTTCTCGACAGCATCAAATATACAGGTTGGATCGGTTGCGAATACAAACCAAAAACCACCACACAAGCAGGCCTTAACTGGCTACAACAACATAACGTTCTTTAATTAAGCCGTATTTTAGGAGATAAGATTATGAGTAAAATTGGATTTATAGGCACTGGCATCATGGGCAAACCTATGGCGCAGCATTTAATTAATAGTGATCATCAGTTATTTTTTTCAAGCCATTTCATTGAAGTACCAAGCGAGCTATTAGATGCTGGCGGTACTGATTGTGCTACACCACAAGAAGTTGCACAAAAAGCAGATATCATTATCACTATGGTGCCAGATACCCCACAAGTTGAAGATGTACTGTTTGGTGAAAGCGGTGTTATTAACGGCCTAAGCGCAGGTAAAATTGTAATAGACATGAGTTCTATTTCACCTATGGCAACTAAAGAATTTGCTAAACGCATAAACGCTGTAGATTGTGAATATGTCGATGCACCAGTGTCTGGCGGTGAAGTAGGCGCTAAAGCTGCAAGCCTGACAATTATGGTAGGTGCTAAACAAGAAGCTTTTGATCGTGTTAAACCAATTCTTGATTTAATGGGTAAAAATATCACTTTAGTTGGTGGTAATGGCGATGGACAAACATGTAAAGTAGCGAACCAAATTATAGTGGCACTTAACATTGAAGCGGTAAGCGAAGCCTTAGTATTTGCATCTAAAGCAGGTGCTGATCCCGCTAAAGTACGTGAAGCACTTATGGGCGGATTTGCATCATCTAAAATTCTTAAAGTACATGGCGAACGTATGATCAAACGTACTTTTGATCCTGGTTTTAGAATTAGTTTGCATCAAAAAGATCTAAACTTAGCATTAAGTGCAGCAAAAGAGCTTGAAATGAGCCTGCCAAATACCGCAAACACTCAGCAACTATTTAATACTTGTTGTGCAAACGGTGGCGTTAATGAAGATCATTCAGCACTTGTGAAGTCTATTGAACTCATGGCTAATCACAAACTTGCAGAATAACTTTTAAAATTTATATGAGTATAAGGTTTCACAGCTTATGCTCATATTATTTATAGCTAAATGACTTTTATATTTCAGGTATTAATAAGGTTATTTAGCTATAAAATATCATTATAAAAATAAAAAACTACATATGGAGATCAACTATGGACAACTCACAATCTGAGTTCAGTTCTCAAACAGAAATTAAAGATCCTGAAGCGTTTCTAATTGATCTTTTTCATTCAGCTGTTAATGCTGCACATCCAAAAGAAGTGTTAGCTAAATACTTGCCAAAAGATACTAATAAACGTGCCGTTGTGATTGGCGCAGGTAAAGCGGCGGCCTCTATGGCGCAAGCTCTAGAGCAGCATTGGCAAGGTCCTTTATCTGGTTTAGTAGTAACACGATATGGTCATAATGAAAGCTGTAAACATATTGAAGTTGTTGAAGCTGCGCACCCTGTACCTGATGATGCTGGCCAAGCTGTGGCAAAACGTATAATGCAATTAGTTGAAGGCTTAACTGAAGATGATGTGGTGATTTGTTTAATATCTGGTGGCGGCTCTTCTTTATTATCTTTACCCGCTGGAGGCATTAAATTATCTGATAAACAAGCGATCAATAAAGCACTCTTAAAATCAGGCGCAGCCATTGATGAAATGAACTGTGTACGCAAACATTTATCAGCCATTAAAGGTGGTCGATTAGCAAAAGCTAGCTACCCCGCTACCATTCATACTTATGCGATTTCAGATGTACCCGGTGATGAAGCAACAGTGATTGCATCTGGACCAACAGTCGCCGACCCGACTACATCAGCGCAAGCTTTAACTATTTTAGAAAACTATAATATTAATATTCCTGATAATGTAAAAGCTTGGTTGCAAAGCCCAGAATCAGAAACCTTAAAAGCAGATGACCCTGCGCTTAAAAATACCCACTTTACTTTAATTGCCACACCAAAAGACGCACTTGATGCAGTACAAAAACAGATAGAAAAAGCAGGCATAAAAGCACTCGTATTAGGTGATAAAATTGAAGGTGAATCAAAAGAAGTTGCTAAGGTTCACGGCGCAATAGCACTGAATATTGCTGAAAATGCGCAACCAATAACACCTCCTTGTGTAATTTTATCGGGTGGCGAAACCACGGTCACTGTAAAAGGAAATGGCCGTGGTGGTCGCAATGCTGAGTTTTTATTAAGTCTCGCTATTTCATTGCAAAAAAAGCAACAATATTATGCCATTGCAGCCGATACCGATGGTATAGATGGGTCAGAAGATAACGCTGGCTGTTTGTTAACACCACAAACCTATAAAAGCGCAGTACAACAACAATTAAACCTTGAGCATTATCTTGATAACAATGATGGTTATAGTTTTTTTAAAGCCACAGATCAACTTTTAAAAACAGGTCCTACAAGAACTAATGTCAATGATTTTAGAGCTATTTTAATTTTATAAATAGCTATATCGTATATTTAAAACCCCATTTCATTTTGCCTCATGACCTTGAAATATGCTAATTAAAACTGGATAAAAAGCAAACAAACTTTGTATAAAAATTAAGTTGGAAAATCGTCCCACTTCAACTTGACACAAATGACAAGAATGGATAATGTTGATGTTACAGATATGTTAAAAATTTCAATTTACATAGAAGTAAATAACTTAAACTGTTATTGAGCAATATAAATTTTAAGCTATAAAACCCCTTAAGATAAAAAGCTCAACAATAGTACTAGATGAATTAACAATCATATGTTTTATAAAAATTAAACATATGAAAATACACTATTAAATATCGTTGAGTTTAACTCTTTTAGACTTAAATTCGCCGATTAACTCAACCAGAGAAACACTTAAAATAGTATTATTACATCAATTAAAATTTTAACTTCAATAATATCAGCCATACTCTTTTTATTGGCTATTAAAAACGAAACAAGGGAACATCTATGTCTGCAAAAGTATATTCAGCGTTAGTAGCAACAGCGCTTTTATCAACTTCAGTAAATGCCAAACAATATTGGAGCGATACCAGCTTCACTTTACTTAAAGGCAATGATTATGAAGTAGGTGAAAGTGAAAGAAATGTTTTCACACTAGAGCATGCCAGCGGTCATAGTTGGGGAAATATCTTTGCTTTTGTTGATAGATTAAGCCCTAAAAATAGTGACGATAAAGAAGTTTACGGTGAAGTTGGTATGACTTTTAACCTTATACAACAAAAAGAAAGCTTTATTAAAGATGTATATGTAGCAACCCAATGGGAATATGGCTCTTCATCAGGTGATTTTGGCATATCACAAGATAATTACTTATTGGGTGCTGGTGTTAATCTTGACGTTCCTGGTTCAACTTTCTTCAACGTAAACCTATACCGTCGAAATAATGATCATGGCGATGCAAGCAACCAACTAACACTTGCCTGGGCATTCTCTTTTGCTGATGGTTTTGTTTACGATGGTTTTATGGATGCTGTTGATAGCACTGATAACACAGCTTCTAGCTATAACATTACATCACAGCTTAAATATGATTTTGGCCAACATATGGGTATTGAAAAGAGCAAGCTGTATGCTGGCATTGAGTATGTTTATTGGCATAACAAGTTTGGCATAGATGGCATCACAGAGAAAAACGCTAATTTATTGCTTCAATGGCACTTTTAATATAACCCCCCCCCAATCAATTTATTATTCCAAATTGCAATCAAAAGGCAGCTGAAAAGCTGCTTTTTTTTATCTAAATTGCACAGGTAAACATTACTCACAAAACCATCTACTTTAATTACAGAATAAGTGCGTTAAATAAGTTAAATATAATGATATAGACTTATTAAAAGATTTAGAACATTTGTAAAAACAATGGCTTTATACTTATAGAACTGATCATATCAATTGTGATTTTATCAATCTTATCTTTAACTGCTTTACCTAAATTCTTAGACCTTAATGATGATGCAAAATACGCCTCTCTGAACGGGCACAAGGCAGCCCTCATAGACTCTTTATCTATGCTCAAAGGAAAGCATATAATTGCAAGAGAACTAAACCATCTCGATGTTAATGGTTATACACTTAACTTTTTCAATACTCACAATCACCCTGCTACAGCTTATTCTTGGGAAGCTTGTGAAGATATTTGGTTTGCCTTAATGAATAGCGATGATATAGAAATAAAACAGATATATGAAGAATGTGAATTTAGACCGTTTAAAGAAGGTAACTTTATACACTTTCATGGTGGAACAGGCGTTGTTTCTATAAAATAAAAAACTCCACACCTTGAGGCAATGGAGTTTTTAATTGCTTAACAATTTAATTTTAGTCTATAAATTTAACTTCTGCTAAATCGCATTATTACGGTAAAAAATTGTTATGGTAAAAAGATAAACTTAGCTACAAACAGTGCCGTTAACGCCCAAACACCTGATGATATTTCTTTATGTTTACCAGTACCCGCCTTCATCACTGTATAAGTAATAAAACCAATTGCAATACCGTTAGCGATAGAGAAAGTAAATGCCATCATAACAGTAGTCAATGCCGCTGGCGCAAACTCTGTCATATCATTCCAGTCAATGTTTTTAAGTGATGACATCATCACCATAGCAACATAAATTAAAGCGCCATTTACAGCAAAGCCAGGCAACATTTGAGCTAATGGTAAAAAGAATACACCGAGTGCAAACAAACCACCGATAGCGACAGCTGTTAAACCTGTACGACCACCAGCTGAAACACCCGCAGCCGATTCAACATATGAAGTCACAGGTGGACAACCAAAAGCAGTACCAATTACAGAAGAGATAGAGTCAGCTTTTAAAGACTTATTCAAACCTTTAATATTACCTTTATCATCTTGAAGACCAGCACGCTCTGCCACGCCCATTAAAGTACCTGCAGTATCAAAGATATTTACGAATAAGAAAGTCACAATGACAGGGATCATAGCAACTTCAAGTGCCCCCATAATATCTAACTTCATAAAAATAGGCGCAATTGCAGCAAAATCAGGAATAGCTAATAAACCACCGCCTGGATAAGACACAAATCCCGAAGCTGGTGCCCAAGCTTTTGCTTTTTCTGCAACAGTAAAGAAGTCACCAGGCATAATAAATGTCATCATAAATGCCACTATTGTGGTTACTGCAATACCAATAATCACAGCACCAAATACTTTGCGGTAACTTAAAACAGCAATTAATAGAAAGCTTAATAAACCAAGTGCAGGTGCTTCGGGTCCAAACTCACCAAAACCAAAGTGTGTCAAATCACCTAATGCAACAACATTATCTGGGTTAGACACAACTATGCCTGTAAAGCGCAAACCTATAAATCCTAAGAACAATCCGACACCTGCGGTCATCGCAAGCCGTAAACTCATAGGTATGCTCTCTAACATCCACGCCCTAAGCCGAGTTACACTCATAATTACAAACAAACAACCCGAAAGAAACACTGCCCCAAGTGCTATTTCCCAGCTGTAATTCATTTGCAAAACAACAGTAAAGGTGAAAAAAGCATTAAGCCCCATACCCGGCGCCAAACCAACTGGCCAGTTTGCATATAAGCCCATAAAAATTGTAGCAATAGCTGCACCTAAACAGGTAGCAAGGAATAATCCGTCAAATGGCATGCCGGTTTTAGACATGATTATGGGATTTAAAAACATGATGTAAGACATAGTAACAAAGGTCGTTAATCCAGCCATTAGCTCTGTTTTAACATTAGTTCGATGTGCTGATAGTTTAAATAATCGCTCTAACAACCCGACCCGGGCAGACTGATTATTAACTGACTGATTTACTTGTTCCATGGTTTCAGTTCTCTCGTTGATGTTATCAATATAAGGTTTATTATTTGACAGTTTTATTTTATTAACACGCTAGCAACATCAACATTAATCACTATTGACACAAGTGTCAACTTTTAATTGTTTAATTTTAACGCTAAATATGACTTTTAATTATTCAGCTAATCCGAATAATTAATGTTCCTTTTTTGCATTGTCATTAAATACATAACTTCTGACTATGAACAATAAAAAACCATCATTTTAGTGGTTAAAATCTATGAAAAGAGTCTAAATAGAGCGAATAGATATAAAATAGATTAGGAAAATGATTCCTTTTAAATATATAAAAGAAAGGTATTTTAAATGGATTTTTTTATGAACCTAAATACTAACTACTACAAAAACTTAATACATGTATGTGATACCGCCTTATTACATTTATACATACATATTGATATTAATGGGAAATTTGCAACAAAGGATTTTCGCAATCAAACTTTAGTAAAATTTTTAAAACCCAAAGTGAAATTAGCACAATACAAAGCGCTAAAACCTGATTTAAAAGCCATGATTTTAATTGGCAGAAGTGATTCTTTACTTGAAAAAAAACTATTTGAAGTAAAACAATACGCAAATAAAGCAATACATTGCCAAAGCGATATCAAAAAGTTTTTTGCCTTAATCATTTTTCTCAAAAATAAATTTAAATTTGATGCTAAAACATTGGATAGTGATACTTCATATGCAGCTAATACCTTTTATTTATTGTCTGAACAAGTTGATATCTGTTTTGATCAGTCTGGCTTACAGTGTAAATCTATTAACCTTTATATTAAGACACAATCTTACAAACAGGCATTATTTGCTATCAATGATTATCAAGGTTTTACATGTGAATTTGAAAGCTATGATACAGAGACTGGAATAACAGTTTTAAGTATTGATAAGTGTTTCAGCTAATTGGTTAATTAGTGTTGTTGATTAGTAATGCTAATTGGTTAGCATCATAGATCTTTCATTAGTCATTCCCGAATACTTTTAACGGGGATCTCGTCAACTAAAATCAAGTTTAAAACTAAAATCAAGTTTAAAACTAAAACCCAAAACCTTAAAACTAGATCTCCGATAAAACACTGCGGAGATGACGTCAGTGATAGTTTGATATGCAGCACTACAAACAGCCCATCAAACCTAAATTAAATTCATAAACTAAGATTACTTAATATTAAGGAATTAATGGCTATGTACAAATGACTTTCAAACCTTGCCTATATACTGCACTCACTTTATTTTTAACTCTTTATTGCTCAACTCCCCTTAAAGCTGAGTCTATTCCCTTTAAAGAAATATACGCTATTTTAGGGGATTTCAATGTAAGCACAGTTAAGTATGAAGGGGTTGTTGATGGTAGTGTCGCAGGACAATCAGTACCAGAAGCAATTAAGCTAACGATTGAAGGCAGTAGTCATTGTAATGTAAAGTTTTTAGCTATGAACAATACTCGAGTATTAACATTTAAATATCTAATTAAATTATATGGGGGTGGAATACTAGATAATTCGTGTAATAACGCTTTAGAATATATATGGACACCAACAAGTAAGTTCTCAGGACCAAATGAGCAAGATACCCACATTTTAGAAATTGGCCCTATGATAAAATACGATGATGGGAAAAGATTTGAAAAGTATTTTATCGTATCAGTAGATGTAAATAATCGAGCTAAAAGAACATCAACAGGCCGTATAACAGGGTATTACCCATCTTATTCCAATATTAAAATTGAATTAGATAAAGAGTGGATTAAAAGCCAAAATACCTATTAATTAAATTTAAATTAAGAAAAGAAATCCTAAGTGTAGATTTTGACATCAAACTAACCGTCTGATGCCAAAGAGAAGAACTACTTAGTAACTGAAGTGGTTTTTAGGCTTAATGAGATTTTAGGTTTATCTACGGCGAAACCGGCTGCGTGGAAATGTCCGCCGCCGCCAAACAGTTTTGCAATATTAGCCACATCAACACCATCTACATCTGATCTTAATGAGAATATGCGTTTATCAGCATTATCACAATACATAGCAGCAAATGGTTGACCTTTAGCAAGTTCATTACCTATTTCACTGGCTAGACTATTGGTATTTACACATGGTACTTGGTAGCCCGCAATATCAACCATTTCTATATTTTTAGGTTTAGTCGCTCTGCTGATTTGTTTGTTTTGATATTCAACTATGGCTTCGCCTTTGCTGATCAAATCTAATAATTTCGTTTCATCTAAGTATTGTTCCCATACATCAAAGGTCATAGCGCATGTTTGTAGTGCTGCTGATACTTCTTTGCTGTTTGGTAGTTGCCAATGCCATAAATCACGATCTTGGATATAAGCTAATAAAGTTGGTAATGGGCGTTCTGGTAATAAGTACTCCC
Source organism: Pseudoalteromonas sp. C2R02 (assembly GCF_018860845.1). NCBI lineage: Bacteria > Pseudomonadati > Pseudomonadota > Gammaproteobacteria > Alteromonadales > Pseudoalteromonadaceae > Pseudoalteromonas > Pseudoalteromonas sp. C2R02. The sequence continues at coordinate 68,740 of NZ_JAHKQC010000029.1, forward strand.
ATGTTAATACGGCACCTGAGCGTTCCATATCAAATACAGTGCAATCTAAACCTGCTAATGCTTCTTCAGCTGTTTTATGATGATCTATTACTAATAAAGTATCCGCTGCTTTTTCTAGCTTTAAAATCACTTCACGTGAATATGAAAAGTCGACAATAAAAACATGTTTATTGCTTACATCTGGCGCTTCATCACCATGTTGTGCAGCAATAAACTCACAATCGAAGTTATTGGCATCACAATATTGTTTTACGGCTAAAGCAGCACCAAAGCCATCAGAACAGTTTTTGTGATAAATACATAAATATTTCATTGAGTTTCCGTTTGTGAGTTTCTATTGTTTGGCGAATTCGCCTATCTTAAACCACAGCCTTTTAATATTAGCTGAGTTAAGGTTTCTGTGATGTCTTCAAAGTCATCATCAGATAGCGATTCTTTATCCATAGCGGCTAACACTTGCACACCAAAATCGGCGTAATGCTGTGTTGAACCCCAAATAAAGAATAATAAGTGCATCGGGTCGATAGGGTCCATTTTACCTTGATCTATCCATGCTTGGATAGCATCGGCCTTATGTTTTATTGAAGTTCTGAAGTCATGGCTCAAAAAATGACTTAAATGCGGTGCACCATGGACCATTTCACTGGCAAATATACGTGACGCATTAGGATTGTTCTTTGATGACATCACTTTTGCACGAATATAAGTCGTTAAAGTCTCTCTAGGATCATCATCGGCATTAATATCAGATACGGTTGCATCCCATACTTCTACAATGTCACCTAACACAGCACCATATAGGTCGAGTTTATTCTTAAAGTAATAATGAATATTGGCACGCGGTAATTCAGCACGCTCAGCAATACGCTTCATAGAAGCGCCTTTAAAGCCAAAAGTAAGAAACTCTTCTTCTGCTGCTGCAATGATCACGACTTGGTTTTGTTGGCGAATACGTCCAGCAGGCTCTTTACGGCGGTTTTGTAATACGTCAATTTCACTCATAAACTTTTAAATATGCTTAATCAAAAAAATCAGTATAAGGAATTTCGCTTATATGGGCTATACCTAACAATATAATAACCATATAAAAAGGGGCGCTATTTAAAATAACATCCCTTTTACTGTTTTTAATCAATCTAGATTCAAATAATAAGCGCTGAACTTCACTTCATCGTTATTTAGCTTTAACAATTAAACGCTGACGATGAAGTACCGGCTCGGTATAACCGCTAGGTTGCACATTGCCTTTAAATACTAATTCGTAAGCAGCAGCAAACGCATCACTGGTATTTAAGTTATCAGACATCGCAATATAATTTTTCTCTTGGCTATTTTGCTGATCCACCACTTTTGCCATACGAACTAACGTATTTTTTACTTGTTCTGTACTACAAATACCATGATGCAACCAGTTGGCTACATGTTGGCTTGAAATACGTAAAGTTGCACGGTCTTCCATTAAACCAACATCTTCAATATTGGGTACTTTAGAACAGCCTATTCCCATATTCACCCAACGCACTACATAACCTAAAATACCTTGGATATTGTTATCTAGCTCTAACTGAATAGATTCAGCCGTTAACTGACTTTGATCTTTTAATAATGGCAATCTAAGCAGCATATCTAAGCTTTTTACGCCTTTATCTACAATTTTGTCTTGCAGGGCTTCAACATTTACTTTGTGATAATGCAATGCATGTAAGGTTGCGGCTGTTGGCGATGGTACCCAAGCACAATTAGCACCCGCTTTTGGATGAACGTCTTTTTCCACCAGCATTTGCGCCATATTATCTGGAATTGGCCACATCCCCTTGCCTATTTGACCTTTACCTTTAAAACCACAATCAAGTCCAATTACAACATTACGGTTTTCATAAGCTTGGATCCAATCTTGCGATTTCATCGCCTCTTTTGGCACTACAGGACCTGCTTCCATACAGGTATGAATTTCATCACCCGTTCTATCCATAAAGCCCGTATTAATAAATACAACGCGCTCTTTCGCGGCATGAATACATTGTTTTAAGTTCACACTAGTACGGCGTTCTTCATCCATTAAACCCATTTTTATAGTATTAGCTTCAAGACCAAATGCTTGTTCAATTAAACCAAATAGTTTTACTGCAAAAGCCACTTCTTCAGGACCATGCATTTTTGGTTTTACAATATAAATACTGCCAGCAACAGAGTTAACTAATGCCCCTGTATGTTTTAAATCATGAATTGCAATAAGTGATGTCACTACACCATCTAAAATACCTTCAGGTATTTCACTACCATCTTTGTCAATAATGGTTTCGTTTGTCATTAAATGGCCTACATTTCTAACAAACATTAAGCTGCGGGCACTTAATGCCAGCTCTTCACCATTTTTAGCTGTGTAATATCTATCGGTATTTAAGCTACGATGAATCACTTTATCGCCTTTTGTGACTTTTTCACTCAAATCACCTTTCATTAGGCCTAGCCAGTTTTTATAAACTTGGATTTTATCTTCTACATCTACTGCTGCAATGGAATCTTCACAGTCGTGAATAACTGTTAAGGCTGATTCAATGATCACATCGCACATATTTGCGATATCAGCTTTACCTACAGGATGATTCTCATTAAAAACTAGCTCTACATGTAAGCCGTTATTAACTAATAAAATAGCACTAGGTGAGTCTTTGCTACCTTTAAAGCCAACAAAATTTGATGCATTTGATAATTGTGTTGTTTCGCCATTTGTTAAGGTAATTTGCAGCTGTTGGTCAATAACTTGATAGCCTGTAACCTCAGAAAAAGCGCCTTGATTTAACGCAAAGGTTTCATCTAAATATTGCTTAGCGTATGCAACTACGGCTTCACCGCGTTTAGGGTTATAACCCTTAGTAATGGCTGTTTCGTCGTTAATTGCAATCACATCTGTTGAATATAAGGCATCGTATAAACTGCCCCAGCGTGCATTAGTCGCATTAAGTGCATAACGTGCATTCATAACTGGCACTACAAGCTGTGGGCCTGCTAAGTTAGCAACTTCTGGGTCTACATTTTTAGGTGAGATTTTAAAATCAGCAACGTCTGGTACTAAATAGCCTATTTCCTGTAAAAAGGCTTTATAAGCAACTTCATCGTACTGACTTGTTTGATGTTGTTTATGCCACTCATCAATTTGAGACTGCAATTTTACACGGGTATCGAGTAATTGCTTATTGATAGGTGAGAGTTCGTTTACTATGGCTTCAAATGACTGCCAAAATTTATCCTGCTCTATCCCTGTGCCAGGAATCACATCTTGGTTTATGAAATTAAAAAATGCTTCAGCTACCTGAAATCCGCCAACAGTTATTCTTCGCTTTGTCATGTGGTAGATCCTACTTCTGTACTTAAAATAAAAAGTAGCGGGCCAAATCGGATTAAAAGCCCACTACAAAGGTAAAACGAGATTTACTTAACAGGTGCGCCCTGCGCGATCCATAAAGCAATATAATTACGTTCATCGTCTTCTATTTTTGTTTTATTCATAAACGGCATATCTTTGGCATCAACTGCACGCGCTTGAATTCTAGGTGCCCAACGACTCATTTGTTCTATGTCATCAAGTATTACGCCACCTTGTGCAACTTTAAAAATATCATCCGTAGGAGTACTTGAGTGACAACTTGCACAACGGCTAACGATAATATCGTTCACTTTTTGTAAATCTACTGTATGCACTTCACTACCAGTTTCATCAATAATTGGAGTAGCTGATTTAGGTGCAATCGCTACAGCTAATACAATTGATAATGCAGCTGCGCCCACTAAAACCAATGGACTTTGATTGCCTTTATGTTTAGCTACAAAGTATTGACGAATAGCAGCAGTAATTACAAAAATCACCATAAGCACTAACCAGTTATATTCATGGTTAAAGATCATAGGGTAGTGATTGCTGATCATGATAAATACCAACGGTAAAGTGGCATAAGTATTATGCGTTGAGCGAAGCTTTGCTTTAGCACCCCACGTTGGGTCAACTGGTTCGCCTTTTTCCACTGAGGCGACTAATGCGCGTTGCGATGGCATTATGGTGAAAAATACATTACCTGCCATGATAGTACCAATCACAGCACCTACATGCATAAAGGCACCACGGGCACTAAATGTTTCACTTAATACGTAAGATAAACCAGTGATCAATGCCATTAAAATAATACCAAGCAATAAACCATGTTCAGCTAATTTAGTACGACATAAAACATCATAAACAATCCAACCACCTACAATAGATGTTAAACCGATTGCGATTGCTTGCATTTGACTTAACTCTGCAATGTTAGGGTCGATTAAATAAATATCAGCACCAACGTAAAACATTAAGCTTAATAATACAAAACCCGTTAACCAAGTACTGTATGCTTCCCATTTAAACCAATGTAATAGCTCTGGCATTTTTTCTGGTGCATGTTTATATTTAGCAACTTCATAAAAGCCACCGCCATGTATCGCCCATAAATCGCCGCCTATGCCTTTATCTGATTTCCAGCCTGGTGGTTTTTCTAAATGATTATCTAACCAAACAAAATAGAACGACGCTCCTATCCAGGCAATCCCCGTTATTACGTGGGCAAAGCGTAAAATTAAATTAACCCATTCTGTGATATATGGATCCATGTTGATCTCCGATACATTCTGCACGTTGAGATAACCGCTATCTCAAAGCATGTGAATTCTTATTATTTTTTATATTTTTATAATTTTTCGTCGGCGGGACTTCAGTCCCGCTCTATTTTGTTATTTAGTAAGGCTAAAGCCCTACCTACAAAGGTTTAAATTTATCTATCTAAACGAGGCTGAAGCCCCGCCTACATTTTTGACTTTTTATAACGCTGATGTTTTTTTATTATCTCTATCATGAGCTAAATCACCCATCACATAAGTTTCACGTACAGTACGATCATCACCTAATGTAGTTAATACAAATAAACGCTCTAAAATGTCTTTGGTATTGTTCATACGTACACGCATTAGATCTGTTGATTTGTAATCTAAAACAATAAAATCAGCTTCTTTTCCTTGAGTAAAGTTACCAATTTTGTCGTCTAAATCGAGCGCTGAAGCTCCGCCTAAAGTCGCTAAATAGAATGACTTAAGCGCAGTTAGTTTTTCGCCTCTTAGTTGCTGAATTTTGTAAGCTTCGTTTAGTGTTTGTAATTGTGAAAAGCTAGTACCACCGCCCACATCAGTACCTAAACCTACATCAACGTTAAACTCTTCTGCTTTTTTCAGATTGAATAAACCACTACCTAAAAATAAGTTTGAAGTTGGGCAATAAGAAAGAGAGGAATCGGTATCGCTTAATCTTTGATATTCGCTATCACATAAATGGATACCGTGTGCAAATACACTACGTTTGCTTAATAAACCGTGTTTATCATAAACGTCTAAGTAGTTTTCACACTCTGGAAATAAATCGCTCACCCAAGCACATTCATTTTTGTTTTCAGATAAATGTGTGTGCATAAATACATCTGGGTATTCTTTAAGTAATTGGCCGGCTTTATGTAATTGTTCACTGGTACTTGTAGGTGCAAAACGCGGTGTTACCGCATAATGTAAGCGACCTTTGCCATGCCACTTTTCGATAAGTGCTTTTGATTCTTCGTAACTCGACTCTGCAGTATCTGTTAAGTTATCTGGTGCATTTCGATCCATCATAACTTTACCGCAGATCATACGTACATTTAGCTCTTCAGCTTGTGTAAAAAATGCATCTACAGATTCTGGATGAACTGTGCCAAATACTAATGCTGTGGTTGTACCATTTGTAAGTAATTGGTCTAAAAAGAATTGCGCTCTAGGTTTAGCAAAATGAGTGTCGCCAAACTGTGATTCTGTTGGGAAAGTATAAGTTTCTAACCACTCTAATAATTGCTCGCCATATGAGCCAATAATTTCAGTTTGTGGATAATGGATATGAGTATCAACAAAACCTGGTATTAATAAACCATTATCATGCTGTTTTACAACAACATCATCAGCTAGCGTTGGCAAAATATCGCTCGCTAGACCGACAGTTTCAACCAAGCCATCTTTAACAACAAGCACACCATCTTCAAAATACTGATAGCTTTGCTCATTGTCTTTAGCAGGGTCGCTTAAAAAATGTAAAATTTCACCGCGAAATGCTTTTGTTGTATTACTCATAAACTTATTAACCTTGCACTTAAATGTATTATTTAATTCTAAAATTTAATTGTGATTTTTTGTTCATCTATTAAGGCGATTTCATCACAGTTATCACCTTTACCACCACGATCTACTACCAAGAAATCACTTTGTTCATTAAGGGCTAAACAGAAGTGATGCCAAGTCCCTTTATGGTAATTAACGCCTTGATCTGCTGTGGCTAAAAATACGCGTATTTTAGTTAAGTCTAGGTCACCCTGAGGTGCGACAACCACTAAATACGGATTATTTCCCATAGGTATAAATGCTTGGCTACCTTTAGGATGACGCTCCATCATGCCAATCTGAATTGGCAATGCTAAAGGCGTAGAACGGAAAATATTTATAATGGTTTTACCATCGTTGTCAGTGACATCTACATCAGCTAAATTATGAAAACGTGTTGTGAAACCTTGATTTATTTCAAAGTTTTCAACTGAATCAGCACACTCAATCACATCACCAAATTGGGCAAATTCATCAGCTGTTAAAGGCATGGCTTCAATAAATTTTTTTCCGTTTTCATCTTCACTGATATAACACTGCGTCATACTTAGCTGCCTCTGTAAGTTGAGTAACCATAGGCGGTTAATAACAATGGAATATGATAATGCGTACCACTGCCATCTATGCTAAATACGATATCAACATATGGATAAAAGCCTTGCTCTTTGTTCATATCAAAATAAGACTTAGTATCAAAGTGCATGCGGTAATTACCGGCGTCTAAAACAAGATCATCATCTAATAAACCTGCAATACGACCATCATCGTTAGTGATTCCTTGTGAAATCACTTGCCAATCGCCTGCAACTTCTTTAAATAATTTAATTGGCACTGAGCGCGCTGGTAGCCCTTTTGTTGTATCTAATATGTGAGTTGTGATCTGGCTCATCTGATATCCTAAGAAAATTTATTTAATCTAATATGAAAAATTTTACGCTGCTCTTCTGCTGCATTTTTCAATTCAGTATCGCGGTCATTAACTATACGTGCTTCTAGTAACGCCAACATTTGCGCGGCACTTTTACCGGTTGCACATACAATGAAAATAAAACCAAACTTGGCATAATAATCATCATTACCTTTGGCCAATGCTTTAATTGTAGCTTCATCAGCGGCATTCATACCTGATTGCTCACCGGCAGCAAGCTCTTTAGTATTTGCGTACTTTTTCATTAAGCTGCTAACGTCACCTATTTTTGGATGACCATCAAAAGCCTCTAAATAATCGCCTTCTGATAAGCCAATCCAATTAGCGTTTGCGGCTTCAAATAAGGCATCTAAATCTGCATGAGGACGAGACTCCACCATTTTTGATACCCAAGCGCTTGATGTACAACATTGCATAAATGCATGTTTTGCTTGGGCTAAGTCCATTGCGTTAATGTCTTGAAAATTCATAATGCACCTTTAAACAATAAAAATGCTTTTCATCCCTGAAAAGCCAATGATAACTGTGTTAGTTAAGCTCTTTAGGCAAGCCAAATAAACGTAAACGAGAAATACCGCCATCAGGGAATATGTTAAGGCGAATATGACTAAATGAATTTTTACCGCTGTTTATTTCACTTATAAATAAATGCTCACGGTCTGCAAAAAGTTTGGTTTTACATACCACTTCTTGCCATTCAACATTGCCATCTAATACATCTTCGTCAGTGCCATTTGTTGCTTCTAACGAGAAAGTATCTGGGAAATTACCTTTAAAATGAGCGGTATCTACAATTAATTTTTGCAAGTCACCAGGGACGGCTAATTTAACAATTGACCAATCAGGACCCGGATCACGACGACGTTTAGTCTCCCAGCCATCACCCATATTGACACCACGGCCAGGCATAATTAAGTTGTTTTTATCGCTAAAAAACATGTCTGAACATAACAAGGCACGAGCACCATTTTTAATAGACGCTAAATCAATGAGTTCACCTTCAACAAAGTTTTTAGGATCTAATTTAGGATCGCCATACACGCGAAAACGTGCCACTCCGCCATCAGGAAACATATTCAACCTCACGTGAGTCCAAACTTGTTCTTTATTTTCTAAATCATCATTTACTGGGAAAAGGTTTTGGCTATGTGCATCTGTTGGGCTTTGATCTAAAATTGTCGTCCAAACAGCATCATTAATATCGCCATCACAATGACACGCTTCAACAGAAACTGATTGTGGTGCATTGCCTCTAAAGTGATTTGTATCTATATCAAACCCACGGATCACGCCAGGAACACCAAGACGAATTGTACACCAGTCAAATTCTCGACCATTATCACGACCATAACTACGGCGTGACTCCCAACCATCCATCCATTTACCACGGTCGGTAAATTTTTCTTCAATGAAAATACCGCGACCTGGTTTGATCAGGTTTTCCATTTCAGCAAAAAAATCATCGCTACAAGCTAATGTTTCTCCGCCTAAACGGGCTTGTGCCATATCAATAAAATGTTGGGTGTAATAAGTGTTCAATTCCTCTTGATTCATTTGTTTCTCTCTGTTGTTTTAGCGCGATTTAAGTCGTGCTTTTTATGATTAAACAAACGCGACTAAAGTCCCGTCTACCATTTTTCATTATTCATTTTTGGACGTTGCGCTAAAACCCCGCGTATCATCTTAAAATGCTTTTTGAAAATACAGGACGCAAGTCCCGTCTATCTGAAAAACATGCGCGGCCAAAACCCTTCTACGTTTTAAATTACGCGGCTGAAGCCCCGTCTACGGCCAATCAAAATTTATCCAATATCACACTCTGCCTTTAAGAAGGGGCTGGCCTACTGGTGAATTCATAAATTCATCATTGTCATATACTGTTTGACCACGTAAATAAGTACGCTCTACACGCCCTTTTACTGTACGGCCTTCATAAGGTGTGATTTTGTGTCTATGTTTGATCATTTCATTGGTAATTTCGTATTTTGACTCATCATCAAAGACTACAAAATCTGCGTGGTAACCTACTTTTATATGACCTTTAACATGGTTCATACCAATAAATTTAGCCGTTTGTGCACTCATCCAATGGGCGATATCAGTTAAATCAAAACCACGTTCTTCAGCTTGTGTCCAAATTAACGGTAAGCCAAATTGCAGTGCTGAAATACCACCCCAAGCTTTTTCTATGTCCCCTGTATCAATATGTTTAAGTTGCGGAGTACATGGCGAGTGATCTGATACTATAAAATCAATTACCCCCTCTTTAAGGCCTTCCCAAAGTTGATGACGATTATCATTTTCACGAATTGGCGGACAACATTTAAATAATGTTTTGCCATCAGGAATTTCTTCAGAAAATAAAGTTAAATAATGTGGGCAAGTTTCAATTGTTAAACTCTGGCCTTCTTCACGCGCTGCTTTGATACTGCTGATCGCTTCAGCACTTGATAGATGCACAATATGAACATGACAATCTTGACCATTGGCTTTCACTTCACGATTAAGATCTATCATCATATCTATGGCATCGTTTTCCCACGACTTAGGGCGAGAATCTAAAAATGTTTGATAGCTGTCACTAATTTCTGCAGGTTCACTGTTACCACAATCAAGCTCTGCATGAATTAAATAAGGTGAGTTATGTTTTGCTAAAATAGGCATGGCTTTGCGTAAATCATCGGCTTCCATATTTGGAAATTCTTCAATGCCCGAATCAATTAAAAATGATTTAACACCTAATACACCCGCATCTAATAATTCATCTAAATCATTAACGCTATCAGGGATAACACCGCCCCAAAAACCACAATCAACCCAAAGTTTATCAACTACAGCATCAAGCTTTTCATCAAATGCCTGCTTGTTAATAGTGACTGGAATACAGTTTAAAGGCATATCTACTAAAGTTGTTATACCACCAGCAGCTGCCGCTTGAGTTGCTGTATTAAAGCCTTCCCATTCTGTACGACCAGGTTCGTTAATATGAACATGACTATCAACTAAACCTGGCATTAATACTTTATTACCTAAATCTTCAACAGCACAATTAGGCTGATAATCATGCTCTCTAACAGCATCAATTAAACCATTTTTAATAATAACAGTGGCTGCATGAACGCCTTTTTCTGTCACAACACGTTGGCTGCGAATGGCAAAATGATTTGTCGGATTTTGATTTTTAATGTTACTGCTAGACATTTTTTTCACTCTTAGTTAATTGTGTTATGCGACATTTTGATTGTTATTAGCATCGCTAGTTTTTTGCGTTTTCAAAGCAAACCATCGGCTTACTAATTTATGTTGTTTACGTTTTTTATTACGAAAGTTCCGCGTTATCTTTTTGCTCTTGGCTTTGAACTGTCTTTTTAGCATTGTGTTCTTGCTCATCAATCATTGATTTTAGTTCAGTCCAATCAACACCTTGCTTATTTGGTGTTGGCTCCAGATCTGCTTGATATAAACCTATAATTTCACCAACGATTGATACTGCAACTTCCATCGGTAACTTACCTGGCACATTGCTTAACCCCACAGGGCATGCAATTTTGTTTACTAATTCTTTTTTAATGCCACGATGCTCAAATCTTTGTTGGAATCTTTTCCATTTGGTATCAGAGCCAATTAAACCTAAATACTTAAAGTCTTCACGTTTTAAAATGGCACTGCAAATATCAAAATCTCTTTGGTGGTTATGAGTTAAAACAACGTAATAACTATTAGCTGGCATACTGGCAATTTCATCAACCGGATTATCTGTGATCACATGATTAGTATTATTCGCTGCTACTTCAGGGAATAATTCTTCACGTTCATCTACCCAATGTAATTTAACTGGTAAACCTGCAAGCATAGGTGCTATTGCATGACCTACATGACCGGCACCAAATAACATAATATTGATATGTGAACTGGCAAAGCTTTCAAACAGAATACTTGTTGTACCGCCACAGCACTGGCCCAATTTAGGGCCTAACGGAAAATGCTCTAAATGCTGTGTTTGTTCACCTTTAGCTAATATATCTAAAGCAATTTTTGTTGCTTTATGCTCTAAATGACCGCCACCTATGGTATCGAATGATGCGTTAGCACATACCACCATTTTGGTACCACTATCTCTCGGCGCAGAACCACGAACACCCAGAATAGTCACTAAGACATATGCTTCGCCTTTAGCTGTTAATTCTTTTACGGCATCTACCCAAGAGGTATTTGGAGTCATCATAGACTAATCTCCTACTTTGCTTTCATTTGTTGAACAGCCATCAATACACGCTCTGGTGTTGCTGGTGTATGTAACACTGGACTCAACTTATAATCGCTAACACTTGATACGGCATCTCTTAATGCTGACCAAACTGAAATTGCCAACATAAACGGTGGTTCACCTACCGCTTTAGAGTTGTAAATTGTGGCTTCACGATTTGGCTCATTTTGTAGTAGTTCTACATTGAATTTTTCTGGCATATCAGCGATTGCAGGAATTTTATAAGTTGCAGGGCCATTGGTCATAAGGCGACCCTTTTCATTCCACACTAGCTCTTCAGTGGTTAACCAACCCATACCTTGAACAAATGCACCTTCTATTTGACCTAAATCGATTGCAGGATTTAATGAATCACCTACATCATGCAATATGTCTACACGTTCAACTTTGTATTCACCAGTTAAGGTATCGATTAATACTTCTGAGCATGACACGCCATTGGCGTAATAAAAGAATGGACGGCCATTGGCTTTATCACGGTTGTAATGAATTTTTGGTGTTTTATAAAAACCAGTAGAAGATAAAGAAACACGATTCATATAAGCCAATTGAATTAGCTCAGCAAATGCCATCACTTTTTCTTCGCCAATATGTACCTGATTATCTAAGAAAATCACTTCCTCTTGTTTTACTGAGAAATGCTCGCTTGCAAATTCAACTAATCTTGATCGAATCGTTTTTGCGGCATTTTGTGCTGCTTTACCATTTAAATCTGTACCTGATGATGCTGCAGTAGGTGAAGTATTTGGCACTTTATCAGTACGCGTTGCAGTGCATATAATATTGTCGATATCAACTTGGAATTCTTGTGCTACTACTTGTGCAACCTTAGTATTTAGACCTTGTCCCATTTCAGTGCCGCCATGGTTTAGCTGAATTGAACCGTCGGTATAAAGATGAATCAGGGCACCAGCTTGGTTTAAATGTTGCACTGTGAATGAAATGCCAAATTTAACCGGGGTGAGAGAGATGCCCTTCTTCAAGAACGGGTTTTCTTTATTAAACTTCGTGATGTCTAAACGGCGTTTTTGATACTCACAATCAGCTTCAAGCTTTTCAATCATCATAGGTAAAATATTGTGTTCTACCGTTTGACCATAATGAGTAACATTTCTGTCTGTTTGACCATATAGGTTTAATTTACGAACTTCTAACGGGTCTTTACCGACCTTACGTGCAATATCATCCATTACACCTTCAATAGAGATCATGCCTTGCGGGCCACCAAAGCCACGATAAGCAGTATGTGAAACCGTATTTGTTTTACAACGATTACCTACAACATGAGCATGCTCTAAAAAGTATGCGTTATCGCTATGAAACATAGCACGATCTACAATCGCATCTGATAAATCAGGTGAATAACCACAGTTACCATTAATATTAAATTCAATGCCTTTGATTAAACCTTCACTATCAAAGCCTGTACGATAATCATTTTCAAATGGATGACGCTTACCTGTTAAAGTCATATCATCAACACGGCTTAAACGTAATTTAACGCATCGACCTGTTTTATTAGCTAGCAATGCTGCAATACATGCCCAAGGTGCGGCTTGTGTTTCTTTACCACCAAAACCACCGCCCATACGGCGCATATCAACAACCACTTTATTAAATGGAATATCTAATACTTCTGCGACTAAAATTTGTACTTCTGAAGGATGTTGGCTAGAGGTATAAATGATCATTCCGCCATCTTCTGTCGGCTCTGCGCTTGAGATTTGACCTTCTAAATAAAAGTGTTCTTGACCACCAATTTTTAGCTCGCCTTCTAATACATGATCACTACTATCAATTGCAGTTGGCGCATCGCCACAGCTTTGTATATGTGTTGGGCGAACAAAGTTCTTTTTAGCGAGTGCATCTTTTACTGATAAAACAGGTTCTAACTCGTCATATTCTACAACTGCGAGTTTTGCTGCTTTTACAGCGGCTTCATGGCTTGTTGCTGCGACTGCAAATAAGGCTTGGCCCATAAACTCTACTTTATCTAAAACAAGTACCGGATCACCTTTAAATACTGGGCCTATATCTAAATGCCCAGGTACATCGCCAGCCACTAAAACATCTACAACACCTGGTGCAGCTTTAACTTTACTCAAATCGATTGATTTAACGATTCCGTGTGCAATTGTTGTTTGACCAATAGCAGCATATAAATGATTAGCCATTACTGGGCGGTCATCTATATATAAAGCTTTACCGCTAACATGTTTTTCAGCGCTTTCATGTTTCCTAGAAACACCTACTTTACCTGCAACTTTACTAGATTCTTTACTTGGTAAATCGATTAACTTACGCATGATAAAAAACTCCAGTATTAGTGTTAGGTTGTGTCATTTCGATAAAGGCTTTTTGTAATAGGTTTTGTGCTACTTGCATTCGATATTGCGCTGATGCGCGTACATCATTCATAGGTGTGAAATCAGTAGCTAAAGCAGCCATTGCAGTTTCAATTGTGCTTTGTGTCCAAGGTTGACCATTAAGCGCTTTTTCACAGTTAGTAGCGCGTTTAGGAATACCCGCCATACCACCAAATGCGATACGTGGGCTTTTGATCACATCACCCTCTATCTCTAGGTTAAATGCAGCTAATACTGCTGAAATATCATCATCAAATCGTTTTGAGATTTTATAAACTTTAAGGTGTGAGTTTTCTTTGGCTTTAGGAATAATAATGCTTTGAATAAATTCGCTTTTTTGCTGTGATGTTACTTTGTAATCAACAAAATAATCTTCAATAGGGATAATACGATTATCATTACCTTTACGTAAATTAATTTGTGCATTTAATGCAATTAAAACTGGCGGTGTATCTCCGATTGGCGAAGCGTTGCCAACGTTACCACCTAATGTACCTTGGTTTCGTATTTGCAATGAACCTATACGTTCAATCATTTCACCAAACTCATGATATTCAATGGCAAGGCTAGGTGTAAATTCTGTATAAGATAAAGCAGCACCAATAACAAACTCTGAATCGTTTTGCTCAAATTCCTGTAACTCAGGTACATTACCAACATAAATGATAGTACCTAAGCTCTTCATCATTTGTGTAATTTCAAGAACGATATCTGTGCCACCGGCAACAATGCGTGCATCTGGATGCGCTAGCATTAACTCGCTTAATTCTTTTAATGAAGTTGGACTAAAAGCAATCTGATCACCTTGTGCTAGTTGTTGCATTGTATCTTTTTGGATCATGGCTAAGGTTTCAATTGTTCGACCTTTATTGCGATCAAACTGATCAGGTCCATGATTATTGGCCGCTTTTGCTGCATCAATAATTGCGCGATAGCCTGTACAGCGACATAAGTTACCTGCAAGTGCTTCTAATGTTTGTTCTTTTTCTGGCTCTGGAAAGTTTTTATGTAAGGCAAATAAAGACATAATAAAACCTGGTGTACAAAATCCACATTGTGAACCATGGAAATCAACCATAGCTTTTTGTACTGGGTGCAAGGTATCGCCATCTTGTAAATCCTCAGCTGTGATCAACTGCTTACCATGCAGGCTAGGTAATAAGCTAATGCATGCATTTAAACTTTTATAACGTAAGTTTCCACCAGCATATTCGGCAACAACAACAGTACATGCACCACAGTCACCTGAGGCACAGCCTTCTTTTGTTCCATTTTTACCAGCATTGTTTCTTAGATACTGAAGAATGCTGGTATTTGGATTTACATCACTTAAGGTCGTTAAACGATCGTTAAGTAAAAATTGAATTTGATTATCTGCCATAAAATATTGCCTACCCTGCTAGCTTTTTATTTCTTTGTTATTTCCAGCAACAAAAATTAAAACGTTTGTTACGATAAACCTGACACAAATGTCAACTTCTGTAAAATATAAGTTAATGCACGACACGAGTCAAGCGTGAATTTTAAGAAACAATTAAATACTCTTTAATAATAGGCGTTAAAAGTTAATAAAATATTAATGAGAAAAAGGGTTTTGAAAGTTAAATATGCGGTAATTAAACAGACTAAATAATCGAATAAATGAGCGTTAAAAGTGTATTAATGGTAAAACATGATGGTCTTGTAATATGATTTAATACCAACTCTATTAAGTTAGTGAACTAATATAAATAAGGATAAATTTTCAAGAACACAGGTTTTTTGTTCCAAACTAAACCTAAGTACCAGCACCCTTACAGGCAGCGTAGCTATTGTATATTTAGACCATTTAGATTGATCACATATTTATTAGGATTGGTATATGCACCACAAAAGATATTATGGTGCTTAATTTAGAAAAGTTATTTTGCAGTAATGCGTTTAATGTCGACTTGAGGAGATTCATAACCTGTAAATAACAACCAGTTGTCTTCTGGCACATAGGTCATGCCTCGTGTGCGGCTAAAACTGCGCTCAGGTACTCTAATAATGTCTTTATGCTCTTGCGTCTCAAAGTTATAAAAGCTCAAGCGATAATCGTTGCCTTTCACATTAAAGTAATAAATACCTTTATCTGTATATTGCCAACCTGTGCTACTTGGTAACTTAATATTAGCGAGTAACTTTCGCTCTTGTGTTGGTGCTATTAATGGCAGTCGCCATAATCCTTTACCACCACCTTTACTATAAATAAGCTCACCAGCAGAGGTTTCAACCGCATAATTACCACCATTTTGTGTTAACTGCTTAACTTGCTCACCATTCACAGAGACTTGATGTAAATTCGTATTATTGGATACATAAATTGTTTGATTGTCGCCAGACCAACTAGGTTTATTATGAAAAGCTAACCCTGTATCTAAACGCTTTAAGTTTTGTGTTTGCACATTAATGACGTAAAGCTCATTACTATCAACCGTATTCACTATAAAGGCAATATGTTTACCATCATGAGACCAAACAGGATTTTTAATGGTTTGCTTTAACTGCGTAATTTTCTGTTTTTTAATGCCATCAAGACCACTTATCCAAAGTTCATCAAATCCCGACTCATTTGAGACCATAGCTAATTGTTTTGATGCGATTGAATAATTAGGATATCTAAAATTAAATTCCGACTGTAATAATGGGAATGGAGACGAGGCAACTTGTGCATCTAACTCAACATGCATAATAGAAGTATCTATTTGCCAGTTATGATAATAAATTGTATTTTCATCAGAGTAATATGGAAAGCTCACGCCAGAAACTGGCAGCTTAACAAACTCAGCACTTTCTACATCAATTTCAAAACCATATCGTTTACCGTGCTCTATGGCTGCAAAGATCAGTTTATTTTCTGAGGGGTGCCAATCTAAGCCTCTAATATCTAAATAACCAGAAGTTAGGCGTCTTTCTATACCTGAGCTTATTTCATGAATAAAAATATCTTCATGACCTGACTCTGTATTTCTTGAAATTGCTAAGTACTTTTGATCTGGGCTGAACGCAATTGATTCATCACTATAATCACAATTTTGTAAACAAGTTAATCGCTTAGCAGATAAATCGGAGTTAAGTTCTTTTAGATATATGGCTTTTTTAGCATTTTTATCACTAATACCCGCATACGCTAATAATAAACCATCATTTGAAATCGCTACCGAGCTACTTCGACTTGAATCACACTTCCCTAAAAGTTCAACCATAGAGGTTTGCAGATCTTTTTTAACAATTTGACAGCCTTCTTGACTGCTTCTGCGATAATAATAAAGCGCACTACCATCAGGCGCCCAAACCGTTCGTCCTTCTCTGAATTTGGAATGTGTTAAGTTTCTTGCAGCTAAATCAGGTTGAGATAAGTCCTTTAAATATAAATCAATATTACGATTCATTTGACGCCAAGAAAAAGCTAAATAACGCCCATCAGGGGATACTGACGGGTATAATTCGCGGCCTGGATATTGCGTAACTAAGGCTGGTTTTGAAAATTGTGTTTTTTGAGTTTGATCTGGCCAAGATATAAAACCAATAAATATTAAAGCAAATAAAGCTAAAGCATATAAAGACCAAGTATGTGACCAAGTAATATTAAATGACTTATTTAGTTCTTGATTTGATTTTATATACTCAGGTTCAATTAATAATTTGTAACCCGTTTTACGAATTGTTTCGATAAACTCAATATCAGGATTGAAGCTTTTTAAGCTTTTTCTTAAATGCCAAATTGCATTTGTTAGCGCTTTTTCACCCACATAAAAATTTCCATCCCAAATCTCTTCAATGATCTGTTCACGTGTGACTAAGTTGGGATACTGCTGTGCTAAAAAAGCTAATACTTCAATAAACTTGGGTTGCAATGTCAGCTTAGTTTCACCCATAGAAATAATATTCTCTGGTGGCTGCACTTCACATTGATTAAGTTTAAAGGTCGTATTTAGGTTCATTAAGCATCGATAATTTTTGTAAACATTAGGTTTCATAGCATACCTAAAACCCTATTAAAAAGGCAAAGGATTTACGATAAATAACAATAATATTGAAAAATGCAACAACACCCACGGAATTTGTAACTTATTGTTTTAATTTGTAAAGTCTTGAATAGATATTAAATAGATGTATAAAAGGTTAATAATAGAGAGCCTTAACATTGAGCTAATGTAAAAACTACTTTAAAAAACAAATAAGCCAATAGGCTTAGCTTCATAAATAACTTTTTCACTGATTGAAGCAGGAGTTCAAATAAGAGCGCGCTTTTATTTTAACTACCACAAATAAAATAATAAGTAGCATATTAGCAATATAGTTCAGGGGAACTCATATGAAAAAATCATTTAATCGCGGTGCCATAGCAACAGCTATTGCCTTTGCAATTTCAGGTCAAGCTTTCGCAGCTGACGCTGACAATATTGAAAGAAAACAAGCACAGTCTTCAGTTAGCAATAAAAAAGCAGAAGAAAATAAAGTTGAAAAAATCGTTGTAACTGGTTCACGTTTACGCCGTGATAGTTTTAGTGTTGCGACACCACTAGTTACTATGGATTTGGATCAAATCCAAGATACAGGTTTAGGTTCTCTTTCTGAAATTTTAGTTGATGGTATGCCTGCAATTAGTGAAGGCAGCAGTAACTCAAACTCACAATCAAGTGTACAAAACACGGGTTTATCAACTATTGATTTACGTAACTTAGGAACAAACAGAACACTGACTTTAGTTGATGGTCGTCGTGTTGTTTCTAACAGCTATAGTGGTAACTATGTAAGCTTAAGTACGATTCCAAGTGGTATGGTACAACGCGTTGAAATTATTAGTGGTGGTGCATCTGCTACTTATGGTTCCGATGCTGTTGCTGGTGTAGTTAATATCATTACACAAACTGATAAAGAAGGTTTTGGTTTTAAAGCCCGTTCAGGTGAATCGACTGAAGGCGGAGCAAAAGAATTTACATTAGATTTAAACTACGGTACTTCATTTGATAATGACCGTGGTTACATGTATTTCAGTACAAACTGGGATCGTCAGTTTGGTTTAACTTTTGACGATAGAAAGCAAGCTCAAATTGAAGATTCATACCGATATAGTGAGTCTGACGGTTGTAACCAAATGCTAACTGAAAACGGCTACCAATGTATGCGTGATATTTCACAAGCTGATTGGCGTAGTCGTAGTGATGGTACTTTAGGTGGCGTATTTGGTGAAAGTAGCCGAAATGATACACAATTTTGGTACGACGAAAGCGGTTTACGTAGTGACTGGAAAGATAACGAAGAAAAGTATGGTATCAACTCTCAACAATATGTAGCATTAAAGGTACCTGATGATGCATTTTCTACTGCACTTAAAGTAAATTATGATTTAACAGATGATACATCTGGTTACTTCCAAGTACAGTTAAGCCAGAATCACTCAGTTAATAATAAATCTCCAGAAGATGAGTACGAAAGTGCTTATGCTTTAACTTTAGATCCCCAAACAGGTGAACCAGGTCGCGTAAGACCAGGTTATATCTCTATGGATAATCCATACGTACCTCAAGAAATTAAAGATGCTGATTTATATAAAGACCGTATCTATTGGGATCGTCGTTTTGCTGAAGTTGGTAATATCGTAACTGATAACGAGCGTACAACGATGCGTTCATGGGCAGGTCTACAAGGTGTCGTATTTGATGGCGAGTGGGACTGGGATTTATCAGTTGGTTACGGTAAATTCAAACAAGAACAAACGCGTTATAACGAATTAAATACTTTCAGAGTTGCAAACGCACTAGACGCTGAATACGCTGATGATGGTAGTATTCAATGCGCTGATGCTGATGCACGCGCTGAAGGTTGTGCACCTCTAAATATATTTGGTATAGGTTCAATCTCTACAGAAGCAGCTGACTACATTCGCTCAAACCCAACTATTACAACTGACATTGAGCAAATCAACATGCTTGGTTACGTAGCGGGTGATTTATTTGAAATGCCAGCAGGCACTGTTTCTGCTGTATTTGGTGCAGAATATCGTAGAGATTCACAAAAAGTAAAAACAAGTGATGAGCAACAATACGGTGGTATCACTTTTAACGTAGTACCTTCATTTGAAGGTGAAGTTGAAGTATATGAAGCTTTTGCTGAAGCTGCTTTTCCACTATTAAAAGATGCACCGCTTGCTAAAAACTTAACAGCAGAATTATCTTTACGTGTAGCTGACTACAGCATGGAAAATGTAGATATGGTATCGAGCTACAAAATGGGCTTGATTTGGGAACCTATCGAAGGCTATATGGTTCGTGGTAACTACTCTCGCGCACAACGTGCCCCAACTATCACTGAGCTAATGTCTCCACCACGTGGCGATTATGATAGTTTTGATGATATCTGTGACGGTTTAACTGCAACATCTACTGATGCTGGCCATGAAAAATGTCGTTTAGAACCAACTCTTGCAGCTGTTATTGCTGCTGAAGGTGAATTTGAAGATGGTAACAATGCTTACTCTCCAAATACTGGTAACTCAGAACTAAAAGAAGAAACTGCTGATACATATACTTTTGGTATCACTATGGCACCTTCACAAATTGAAGGTTTACGTATCGCCATCGATTACTACGATATTGAAGTAACTGATGCTATTTCTCAAATTGGTAACCAAGATATTATCAGTGAATGTTACGATTCATCAGCTGCATGGGGTGACACGAATAGCTTCTGTAACGATATCACACGTGATGAAGAAGGTAATATCATTGAGATTTTACAACGTTCATTTAACTTAGATAGCTTAACAAGTCGTGGTTATGATGTAGCGGTTGAATACCGCTTTAATTTAGATGACTTAGGTAGCTTAAAGCTTAAAGGTGATTTAACACACGTTATCGAAAACTCTCAAACGTATGAAGGTAATGATGGCTTTGAAACAGTTCATTATGCAGGCCAGTTAAATACTGACGTATTTACTGATAAAGCGTCAGTCTCATTAACATGGTACAAAGATGACTTACGTGTACGTTGGAGCACTAAATATAAAAGTGACGTAATCTCTAGCCAAAGCCGCCAAGAAGATTACGATGATTACATTGCAGAAAACACAGAAGCTTGTGCAGCAGCTGATGAATCTTGTGTTGAAAACCCAGAAGCGCTTGCTTACCACAACATCCCATCTTATATAAAGCATAGCCTATCAGTGTCTTATAATATGGATATCAGTACTGAAACTGAAATGCGCCTATTTGGTGGTGTTAATAATATCTTTGATAATAAAGGTCCTTTCGTATTAAGCGGTAAAGGTAATTTCGATAGTAACTATGGCGGTGGTGTTGGTCGTTTTGCTTACCTAGGTGCTGAAGTTAAGTTTTAATATTTTATAAATATGACATAACTCCCAGGTTCGTTCATTACCCTTCAAAGCCAGCTTAATCGCTGGCTTTTTTTATCTCTAACTCTTGCTCTTATTTATCTATCTCTCCCTATCCGTTATAATCTCGCCATTGAATTCTCCTTTGTGAACACCTTTAATGAAATTTCCTTGTCGTTTAGATAAATTTATTAGCCACTTGGCTGAAACTCCTAGAACAAAAGCCAAAGCAGCGATCAAGAGGAAATTTGTTACCGTTAATGATGAAGTGATCCGCAGCTTTGATTATCAAGTTAAACCTGAAGATGTTGTTATGTTTAAAGGAGAACAACTTGTAGATTTAGGCAAACGCTATTACATGTTAAATAAGCCTGAAGATTATGTATGTGCCAATAGCGATGAAATGCATGCAACTGTGTTTGAGCTATTAAATGAACCTAAGCTGAGTGAGTTGCACATAGCTGGCAGATTAGATATTGATACAACTGGTTTAGTGCTAATCACCAATGATGGCGACTGGTCACATCGTGCAACGTCACCTAGGCATCAAAAATTCAAAACTTACTTAGTTGAAACAGAAACCGAAATTACCGACCAAGAAATCGCACAACTAGAAGAAGGTGTGATGTTACACGGTGAAAAAGCCCCTACTCTGCCTGCTAAGGTTGAGAAAATAGCTGGTTTTAGCTTAAAGCTGTCAATTCAAGAAGGTAAATACCATCAGGTAAAAAGAATGTTGGCTGCTGTTGGTAACAGTGTTGCTGCACTACATAGGGAACAAGTCTCTGATATCAGCCTTGGTGAGGATTTAGCACCAGGCGAATATCGCACATTAACTGAAGATGAAATAAACTGTATTTAGCTCCCTGTATAGCCCCCTCCAAATAAACATTAATAAAAATCATGACTTTCATGATTTTTATTAATCAAACCCTCTAGCACTTAATTTTAAAAACGCTATTATCATAAAGGAATAATAATAAACCAGAGGTAGTAGTTATATGAGTTTACGTTCAAAAATCATTGCTTTTGTAGGGCTGTTATTTATTGCCCTAATTAGTGTTGCAGTATTAGGATTACAAGCATTACGTAACGCAAGTGAAAGCGACAACATCGCCCGTATAAATCAGTTAATGAAAAGCACAACCAATATAGTGCAACAGTTTGAACAACTCCAATCCTCAGGAAAGCTCACAGAGCAACAAGCAAAACAATACGCCAGTCAACTTTTAAGAGAAAATAAATATCATGATTCAGAATATGTATATGTGGTTGATGATGCTTTAAACTTTGTTGCAACCCCTCATGATCCTCAATTGCATGGTACAAGCTTTAATGATTTTAAAGATGCAAAAGGCGCAAGTATAGGTCAACTTGTTGAGCGTTTAGTAGGTAATAAAGTTAATCAAATTATTACTTATCATTGGGACTCTGAACGCGATGGTGAAATAGTAGATTTAACTTCTGTTGTGCAAAAAACAGCTGATTGGGGCTGGTATATTGGTACAGGCATTAGCTATAAAGAAGTTGATGATAGATATTGGTCAAATGCAAAGTGGCTGTTAAGTTTATCAATATTAATTGCCACAGCACTCGCATTTGCTTTAGGGCATTTTGGCTTAAAATTAAATAGCGCGTTAGGAGCTGAAATTAATCAAGTATTAAGAATAGTACGCCAAGTTTCAAAAGGTAACTTACAGAAAAACCGTACATTCGAAAATGCAAAAAATGACAGCGTTGTCGGTGCTATGACGTACATGCAAACGGGCCTGCAAGGTGTTGTTCAAGGTATCAAAAATGTGTCTGATACTTTAAAAGAGCAAACATTAGATTCTGAAAAACGCTCTGTTGAGCTTGATCATTTAACTGAAAACCTCAGTAATGAAACACAAATGGTGGCATCAGCCATTACCGAATTAACAGCTTCTGCAGAGGCTGTATCGAGCCATGCAGAGCAAACAGCAGCATCTGTCAAAGCAGCTGAAATACAAGGGCAAAATGCGCATGTACTAACTGAAGAAGCGTCTAAAACCATAAACCTGTTGGAAACTCAAATTGAAAGTGCAGGCTCTAACATTCAAATTTTAGATGATGAGGTTAATAATATTGCAAACGTATTAACCGTAATTCAGGGCATTGCAGAACAAACAAATTTATTGGCACTTAACGCCGCAATTGAAGCTGCAAGGGCTGGAGATCAAGGTCGAGGTTTTGCTGTTGTTGCAGATGAAGTAAGGCAGTTAGCACAAAGAACGCAAAGCAGTACCGAAGAAATTCATACTATGATTTCACGCTTACAAGGTGCAACTAAAGATGCTAAATCATCAGTTACACAAAGTATTTCAACCAGTGAAGACACTGTAGAAAAATCTCAAAAGGTATCACAAGAACTGCAAAAAATCGCAAACTCTTTATCTGAGATCTCTCAAATGAGCCATCAAATATCTATTGCAGCAAAAGAGCAATTAGAAGCCGGTGAAGATACAGCTAAACGCATTGTAAATATATCAGATACGGCAAACAATACCTCTGAAGTGTCAAATCAAGCACATACGTCAACCGATGAAATAAAAATACTTACCACAAGCTTAGAAAAAGAAGTTGCGAAGTTCGAGCTTTAAGAAGCCCATCAGAGCTAAAGCTATTTTATAACTTTAGCTCTGACTTAATTAAATAGGTCGAATATTTATCAGGTTACAGCTCGTATTTAGGTTTTATTTTAACTAAATCAAATTGTAATAACGAAGGGATAATCTTTTGTAAGCGAGTTTCAGTTTCATCTAGTTTTTGTAAACAGCTACAATATTCATCAGCTTTCGCCTCTAATACCATGGCTTTTTTCTGTAAAGATTTATCAATTTCAGTTGCTATGATATCCATTCGAGTGCCCATGTCTGTAATTCGCTCTTCTAAATTGCCCTCATCAGACTCAAAAGCATCACCTAAAGCAACTAATATCGCACCTAAAGATCCATGAACTGCAGCATGAATTTTTTCACTAATTTCATTTTTAAAAAAGTCATCTAAACGAGACAAAGATTGTGGCGCAATATAGAAAAAGTCATCACCCCTTTTAAACTTACTCATTAAGGTTTTTTCAACATACTCTAATTGATTTTTTAATACTTGCGGCTCTTTATCTGAAAAACCTTTGACCACTTGCTCTATAGCCGTTAAACCTAAGTTAACGCCATCTGTTGCTAAATTCACTAACTCAGGTACCGTATTACGTAACCCTCGTTCAAATTCATTTAATACTAAAGTTTCATCTTCACTTAACTCAATCAATAAGCCTTTAATAAAAATTTGAGTATCCTGCTGATTTTCACCTAGGTTTATTTGCACTCGTGTTTGTGTTTTATCAACAATTCGGATCACATTTTCAGTAATAATAAGGCCATGTTCTAATTCAACATTGCACTCTTCGTCAGCAATAACGCTAAAGCTTAAGAAATAAAAGCCAAATAAAACTAAAAATAAGCCAATGCGTAACTTGTTAAACATTATTTTGCTCATAAAAATATTAGAGACCTTACTTTAACAAAAAAGCAGCAGATACCCAATGACCATCAAATAAAAACGCGACATCAGTCGCGTTTTAAAAATAAATTGAATCGATTAACTATTTTGCGTACCGCACTAATCTAACGTAAACATCAGCATTTTTACTTTTAAGATTATTTTTACCACTATAAAAAGCATAAGCCCAGGCATGATCGCCCACATCTATACTTGTAGTATTAGTCCAATAGTTTTCAGCTGGCGTATTAGGAAATAACACACTATTTACGGCTGGATTAACACATTGCCTTTCAACCATACCTGCTAGCTGTTTAAAGTCAGGTATATGCCAATCACTAAAATCGGCAAACTGAGTTGATTGCGCAGTTTGCAAAGCTTGCTTCCAAGTCATTTGTTTAGCATCATTATCACAACTTGCTGTTTCACTGTTATATGTCTGCCCTAAACTACAGCGCATCCACATCAATCCAGTTAAACTATCTTCTACAGTACCATTATCATTTTGCACAAAACGATCTGTTGGTGTGGTTGCTGTTAAATCATAGCAAGTCTGCGCTAATGTATATTGACTAAATAACAGCGCTAACATTGCATAGAGTTTTATTTGAGTATTCTTCATCGTATTTTCCAATTTTTTATCATGTCACACGGTGACTTTTAATAAAGCGGCTTTATAGCTTTATTATGGGGTTCTAACCAAACGTAAATAACCCGTATTTGATTTTGGATAGGCTATGTCATTACCTGTTTGCATATCTAAAATCCATGCAAAACTTAAGCTTTGGCCATCAGCGCTGGTTTCTACCGTCCAATAACGTATATGGTCAAGTGCAGATTGCTCCGGAATATTTGGAAAAATTTCAGTATTAAGTAAATGCGTTTGGCCTTGTTGACTTAAATCCATTAAACCCATTAACTCATTATAAGTGGGTACGCGCCAATTATTACCACCGCAATAGTTAGTTGCGTTTACTTCACTGACATAAGTATCTAAGCCACAATCAATATCACTTGGGCATGAAGAGTTGGCAGCACCTTTAGTACCTTCAACACCACCATTACCCTCACCTGAATATGACCAGGTATAATGATTTTGACCTTCACGTAATTGGGTATTAGGTATAGTGCCGGTATTTTGTTGTTTAACTTCCCAAATAAGTCCTGTGATATTATCTCTCACACATGAAAAATCTGTCGCGTCATCAGGTAACTCATCTGCAAATTCATCTAGTTTAGTAAAATCGAAACCTGAACTACCTATGCCTATTTTATCTAAATGCTGTGCTACCGAATCTCGGCCTAAATCAGCATCTTGCCCAGGAAAATCAGTGTTATTACAGGCTATTTCTTGAAGCTCATCAAAACACTTAGTCATGCCGGAGTCATTACCGATACCTAAAGCGAATGTTTTGATATTTACCCTCGCATTACCTACTTGGCTTCTATTTTTATCATCAGTGACAGTCACTGCAAATAATAGCTGTTCTGCGGCATCTACATCAGGCACTAAAAAATGACTGATACATTGATTAGCTTGAATTAAATTAACCGTTGTTCCTGATACTTGAGACCATAAGCAGCTAAAGTTAGGCGTTAAAGCCTTTGTATTACTCGCATCTAAAGAGACAGTTTCAAATTCATTGGCTGATTGTGTTATGCCTGTATCTACATCGATTACTTGATCTGTTTTATGAAGTAATATGTCAAAATAGTTTGTTTGACTACCGTTTTCATCATCTGTAATCGTCAAACTAAACTGCGTTGTATTGTCAGATTCCAATAAAGGATGAGAGAAAGTTAAATTCGCTTGATTAAGTGCTGCCACCGCAACAGCATCACCTTTAGTTTGCTGCCACTGATAAGTCATTAAAGACCCGTTTGAATCTGGATCAAACGATGCCTCACTACTTAAAGTAACCGTATCAGCATACTTTGATGGTAATTGTGTTGGTGCTGTTTGTGTAATTGACACAATAGGTAATTGATTTACTGAGCTGACAATAACAACAACTTCATCACTGGCTGTTGAATTATCAGGTGCGGTGTATTTAACTTGAAAAGTAAGCTGTGAGTTTTGTTTAACCTCAGGCGCTTCAATGCTTTGCTCTGCGCCTTCAGCCGGAAAACCAGCAATAATAGGACCGCTTGTTTGTGACCAAGAAAAAGCCCCTTCAGCAGGAGCTGCAATTGCTGATAGCGTTATTGTTGTTTTTTCATCTACAACTTGATCTGAGCCTGCATTAACACTTACAGGTACATCTTTTTTTGTTTCTGAATCTGAACTTCCACCACCACAGGCGGCAATATTTACAGCCAGTAAAGCTATTAAAGCTTTTTTATTCATGGCAAACCCTAATTTGTCATTATTTCTAACACTCAATATGCAAGATATCCGCCAGAAAATTTTGACGCTATAAAATAGGATTTACATATAGCTTTCTTGATGGATCCTAACAAATAATTTAGTGCCTATTTTACTGTAATCGACTTTATACTCTCTACCATCAAGAGACTGAATAAAAATCAATTGCTTAACTTCACTAAAAACATCTTGAGTTGGCACATAAACCATTTCTAAATAGCGCTCTTTTGCTTCTCTTCTATTTTTAGGCAATGTTTCTTTAAAAGGCTCTAAACCATGTTGAGTCACTTTGATTTTTGGATGATTTTCGCCATTTACAACTACCAAATCTAGCTTTTTTTCTTTATGAATAATGGTATTACGTCCGCTTGTAATAAAGGCTCTTTCACTTTCACTCATTATATTCATTCCTACGGTATAAATTTTATCTTATTACTTTTACTACCCTTGTATTTATTATAGCAATACAAGGCTGTATTGATTAGCTCTTAGTAAATCATTTTAATTAAATGCAAAAAAGTTATCACTCTTTATTGAAAATGACCAAAATATAATGCGGCCATTAAACATGCCCAAATTAACATATAGCGTATTCTTTTACAGTACATACAATTTGATTTTTTAACCATTATTTCCACATTCAAAAATAAAAATTTAAATTTAAATTAACTTTTCGTTTAAACAACAAAATAATAAGATGCGTAACAGACGCATTAATGTCAATTTTTCATACAATATAGTTAATATTCTTTTATTAATGAATCTCAATATGTTGCGTGCACAATCAGGTAAAGCTCTATTTCCATTTATTATAGCTATTTTAATCGCTTTATGTATTTATCTTTACCTACCAAAATCAGAAAATAACCAGAAAAATCAAACAAAACAAGCAACATTGGTAAAAGTTGTTACGGTTTTAAATAAAACTCAAAGTATTGATATTGAGTCTTTAGGTACCAGTCGTGCTAATCAGGCAATATTTATTAATAGCGCTCAAGATGATTACATTAAGTCTGTTCATTTTAAAGATGGTGATATTGTGAAAGCTGGGCAGTTATTAGTACAACTGAATAATGCACAAGAAAAGGCCCAAGTATTAGAGCTAACAGTTAACTTAAAAGAAGATAAACGTCAATTAAACCGATTAACTAAATTAGCTAAAACGCAATCAACTGCAAAGTCTTTATTAGATGAACAACAAGCAAAATACGAATCATCTTTAGCACAACTAGAAGCCGCTAAAGTAAAGTTATCTGAAATGTCTATCAAGGCGCCGTTTGATGGTATGTTAGGTCAACGTTTAGTGTCGCAAGGTGCTTATATTACCAGTAGCAGTGAAATTACCACTTTAGATGATATTAGTATTATTAAAGTAGACTTTAACATTCCTGAAAAATATTTATCGCATTTACATACAGGCATGAATGTAAAAGCAAAAAGCCCAGCATATCACGATAAGTTTTTTAATGGTGAAGTGACGCATATTGGCTCTCGTGTAAACCCAACAACACGCAGCGTATTAATTACAGCGCGTTTTACTAATCAAAACCACCAGCTAAGAGCAGGTATGTTATTGCATACTTACTTACAACTATCAGAATTAACAGCATTGCAAGTACCTGAAAAATCGATCATTCCAATTCAAGAGAATCACTTTGTTTACATTGTTGAAGACAATACTGCAGTAAAAAAACAAGTTGAAATTGGCGTTCGTCATAGTGGATTAGTAGAAATAAAGTCAGGACTTAATGAAGGTGATGTGATTATTACTGAAGGCATTATAAAAATAAAACAGGGTTCTACAGTACGCACCGAAGGAGAAGCTAAGTGAAGATAACCGACCTTAGCGTTAAACGCCCTGTTTTTGCCATTGTAATTAATGTATTACTTTTCACTTTTGGCATTGTGGCATTTTCCATGCTGCCTTTAAGAGAATTTCCAGATATTGATACGCCGGTTGTTTCTGTCAGTACTGAATATACGGGTGCCTCAGCAGAAATCATCGAAACAAAAATAACCCAAGTACTCGAAAATCGTATTTCAGGTATTGAAGGTATAAAAAGCATTAACTCATCAAGCAGAAATGGTCGCTCAAATATCACCATTGAATTTGATATTAACCGTAATATTGATGCCGCAGCCAACGATGTACGAGAACGCGTTTCCCGCGCAGCAGATAATTTACCAGATCAAGTTCGTGCGCCAGAAGTATCAAAGTCGGATACCGACGGCAGTCCAATTGCTTGGTTTTTATTAAACAGCACCACAATGAATTCACTGCAATTATCTGATTACGCACAAAGATATATTGTAGATAGAATTTCAGTTGTAGATGGTGTTTCTAATGTGATTATTGGCGGTGAACGCCAATATGCCATGAAAATTTGGCTTAATCGCAGCGCGATGGCAGCCCGAGGTATTACTAGCTCAGATATAGAAAAAGTATTAAATAATGAAAACGTAGAATTACCAGCCGGTAAAATTGAATCTATTGATAGAGATTTCACAGTAAGAACTGCCCGCAGTTACCGCAGCCCTGAAGATTTTGAACGCCTTGTAATTAAACGTGGTGATGACGGTTATTTAGTACGCCTAAATGAAGTTGCCGATATAAAATTAGAAGCTGAAAATGAAGAAAGCATGTTCAGAGGCAATAAAAAAGACATGATAGGTCTAGGCATAGTTAAACAAACTAAAGCCAATACTTTGACTGTAGTAGAAAATGCCAAAGCTGAATTTGAAAAAATTAAAATGACCTTACCGGAAGGTACAACACTTCATAATTCATATGATTCATCTGTATTTATCAAAGAATCAATTAAAGAAGTATACCTCACTTTAGCGATTGCAATGGCTTTGGTTGTACTGGTGATATATTTATTTTTAGGCAATATCAGAGCCACTTTAATACCTGCGATTACAGTACCCGTTGCACTCGTTGGCACTTTCATATTCTTATTTGCTATGGGTTACTCAATTAACCTATTGACCTTATTAGCTTTAGTACTCGCTATCGGTTTAGTGGTAGATGATGCCATAGTAATGCTTGAGAATATTCATAGAAGAATAGAACTAGGAGAACCACCGTTATTAGCGGCTTACAGAGGCGCACGTGAAGTGGGTTTTGCCATCATAGCAACCACACTAGTATTAATTGCTGTTTTCATTCCTTTAGTATTTATGGATGGCAGAATTGGTAGTTTATTTACTGAATTTGCAATTGCAGTAAGTGCAGCAGTGATGTTTTCGAGCATTACAGCTTTAACACTCTCACCTGCTTTATGTTCAAAATTATTAAAAAACTCGGAACGCCAATCAAAGTTTAGTCATGGTGTAGATGTATTATTTTCAAAAATTGAAACTAAATACAAAAACATATTAATGGGCAATATGCACAAAACTGGTAGCACAGTGTTGGTATTAGTATTTGCAGGGATTGCCAGCTTTTTGATGTTTGATAAATTACCATCAGAGTTAACCCCTAAAGAAGACCGTGGTACTGCATTTATTTTAATGAATGGACCTGAAGGTGCCAGTTATGAAAATAACGCACAAAATATGTCTAAAATTGAGAAAAAGCTAGAGCCATTTGTTGAATCTGGTGATATCAACCGTTTATTAGTGCGCGTTCCTGGTTGGGGCGGCAGTGGCGGTGTTGCCATTGTAGGCATGGATGACTGGGAAAACAAAAAACGTACTAGCTGGGAGATTATGGGCGATATCAGTGCTGAACTTCGCACTATTACCGATGTACGTGCTTTTGCCATTATGCGTTCAGGCATAGGCGGTCGCGGCATGAGCCGCCCTATTGAGTTTGTTTTGCAAGGTAATGATTATCAAGAGCTTGCTGTATGGCGTGATCGCATATTGAAACGCGCTGAAGAGAATCCAGGCTTAGTTCGATTAGATCATGACTTTAAAGAAACTTACCCGCAATTTTTAATCAGTATCGATAAAGACAAAGCTGCTGATTTAGGTGTAACTGTATCTGAAATAGGCAATACGTTAGAATCAATGTTAGGTCAGCGCCGTGTTACAACCTTTATAGATAGAGGTGAAGAATACGATGTTATTATCAAAGGCACTAAAAAAGATTTTGTTCAGCCTAAAAATATTTCTGATATTTACTTAAAGTCTACATCGGGTGATTTAGTACCTTTAGATAGTGTGATCACCTTATCAGAGAAGGCCACAGCTGCCCGTTTAAATCGCTATAACAGAATGCGCGCGATTACTTTAACTGCAAACTTAGCACCAGGTTACGCATTAGAGTCTGCTTTAGACTTTTTAAATACAGTGGCAATGGAAGAAAATACGCTAGATGGTGCTATTGACTATAAAGGTGAATCTCAAATGTTTTATGAGGGTGCATCTGCAATGACCTATGTATTCATTTTAGCTTTAGCTGTTACCTTTTTAGTATTAGCGGCACAATTTGAGAGCTTTGTGCATCCGTTAATTATTATGCTTACCGTACCACTAGGCTTAATTGGTGCTTTAGCGGGTTTATATTTCAGTGCGTCTAGCTTAAATATATACAGCCAAATCGGTATCATTATGCTGATAGGTTTAAGTGCTAAAAATGGTATCTTAATTGTAGAGTTTGCTAATCAATTAAGAGATAAAGGCGTTGAATTTAAAGAAGCACTTATTCAAGCAGCGACTCAAAGATTACGCCCTATCATTATGACATCACTTACCACCGTAATGAGCTCTGTACCGCTTGTAATGGCTTCAGGCCCTGGTTTTGAAAGCCGCATGGTAATTGGTACAGTGATATTTTATGGTGTGATTGTAGCAACGCTATTAACTTTATTTGTTGTGCCAAGTGCTTATTATGCACTTGCTCGTAAGACTCAATCACCAGAGTTTTTACAAAATAAGTTAGAGCAACAAAAAGAGAAATTTCCACAAAAAGATTAAACTCTAAATCAGTCTAGGTTCTAGGTATTTTTCTAGAACCTAGATCCTTGCCTATTTTTAGTTATACTGCTGTTACATATATCAAATTCGAACTTATATTTATGGATAATAATCTGCAAACCGCCACTTTTGGCGCTGGCTGTTTTTGGTGCATTGATGCTGCTTTTAGAAATGTCGCTGGCGTAGCGTCAGTTCGCTCAGGTTATGCTGGCGGCACGATTGATAATCCAACCTATCAGCAAATTTGTACTGGTTTAACAGGCCACGCTGAAGTGATTGAGATTCAGTTTGATGAAAACAAAGTCTCCTTTGAGACTTTATTAGATATGTTATTTACTTTACACGACCCGACTCAATTAAATCGCCAAGGTAACGATACCGGCACGCAATATCGCAGTGTGGTGTTCTATCATAATATGGAACAAAAGTACTTAACCGAGCAAGCTATCATTAAACATCAAGAAAATCATAATGATGATATCGTCACTGAGATAAGCCCTGCTCCAATATTCTATTCCGCAGAAACTTACCACCAAGATTATTATGCAGCCAATCAACAACAGCCCTACTGTAGTATGTTAATAGGACCAAAAATAGCTAAGTTTAATAAGGTGTTTGCGGAGTATTTGAAGTGAGGTTTTAATGACTCTTCATATGTCATCTTTGAAGTGTTTTATCAAAGATCTTTTCCATCGACATTCCAGTTTATAGATTCCCGATAAAACAACTCGGGAATGACGAAGGTTTAGTTTCTAATTTAAAGTCTAAAATAAACATGT
This sequence comes from Pseudoalteromonas sp. C2R02, assembly GCF_018860845.1. Lineage (NCBI taxonomy): Bacteria > Pseudomonadati > Pseudomonadota > Gammaproteobacteria > Alteromonadales > Pseudoalteromonadaceae > Pseudoalteromonas > Pseudoalteromonas sp. C2R02. The sequence goes on from NZ_JAHKQC010000029.1 coordinate 101,448, forward strand.
AAGCTAGGTAAAACCCACTTATATTTAGGTGTAAAAAAAGCGCTAATTCAGCGCTTTTTTTCGAATTGGTGAAGTAATGAATTTGGAGAATCTAATTAAGCCTAGATAATCGCGGTTCATAATGAGTGCGCAAGCCATAAGGAAATCTACAGCATTAACACCTATAGAATAAAAGCTCCAATACCACCATTGTTCTCTATTCGATAACACCATAATATCTATATGTATTATACAATGAAGTATACTATTAAAAATTAACCCAATCAGAATGTATTTAAAACCTACAGATCCTATTACCCCAAGTCCTTTATGTATAAAATATATTAAAGATAAGGTAATTAAATCATATGTTATGAGAGCAAGATAAAAATTATCTTTTGCAGCTGACAAATCTAAATAATGGTTACTCAAGAAGTATGATAAAAACATAATAGTTGAACTAACTACCAAAGACTTATCAACTCTAATATTGCAAGTATAAAAATACAAATTCAATAAGAATGCCATAAGCATTCCCCAGACTAATATTGTATCAAAATGCAAACCTAAAGTTTCTAGAGAAAAATACATATATAAAAGGATTAACCCCTATTTTTTATCTGGGAATACAATACTACCACCACCACGTCTTGGTTCTACATCACCACCTGAAAATTTAGTTTCTGTAGCAGTACTTTGAAGTATTTCAGCGCCACCTAAATCTTTAGCGGCTTGCGAAAGCGTTACTGTATCATTTTGTAACGTATTTGTGCTAGTCGTTTGAGGAGTTGTTGTAGTCTTAGCTGGTTGATTTTGTTGATAAGCTAGTGCCGATACTGCTGGATTATTTGAAACTTGCATATTATTTACCCTTATTAGTTATTTTAAAAAAGCTTGAGCTTGAATATTATTTTGTAAAAAAGTTTAAATTTTAATCTCAAGCGTGAATTCTGCTTTATTCTTTCTCTTCTTCTCTAAGAATTAGCAAGTTACGATCCAACTATTTAAAAATAACCATTAATTACAATCAATTACATCGAATTACGAATAAGGAATTGTTTTTATTTACCTAGAACCATACTTTTTATTTAATGCTTTAGAATGACATGCTTAATTTAGCAACAAAAAAGCCTATTGATTCTTTGAATCAATAGGCTTTTTTGCGTTAATGAACTGATCCTCATTCCCAACTAAAAGTATTAAGACCTTTAATTAAAACCCAGCTAATAAACTATGGGGCAATCTAATGCCTCGGCATACTTTCCTCTACAAGCTGAGGTTAAGCAACGTTTTTACATGGGATCTGGTTTACCATATCGATTTTTTCGTTTAATAAATAGTCCATCGCAACTTCATCACAGTTGTCTTTACGTAAACATAATTCACAGTCTTTCATTACTTTTTCAGGTAATTCAGACTTATGACTATCAGCAAAGCCTAGTTTGGCAAAGAATCCAGGTACACGTGTTAAAACAATGACACGTTTAAGTGCTAGCTTTTTAGCTTTTGCTAATAAGTGCTCTACTAATGCACGCCCTTGGCCTTTCGCTTCTACTTTTTCGCAAATCCCTAAAGAGCGTATTTCAGCAAGACCTGTATCGTAGATATATAAAGACGCACAGCCCGTTACTTTACCGTTAACTTCAGTGACAGCAAATTCATTTATTGAGTGCACCATATCGCTTTTAGCACGTGGTAAGTTTTCACCCACTTTTGCCCAATACTGAATTAAGTCATTAATAGATTCAACATCACTTAATCTGGCATCACGAACAATTACTTTTTGCGAAGCGCGCGCATTTTTAATTGCGAATTTCACTTGTGTTTCAGATGTACCACCAAGTGCTTTGCGGGCATCTAAACAGGCTTGAAGCTCAAGTACTGGATAAACATCGTCATCAATTGTTTCACATACTGCTTTAAATTGTGCAATGGATAAGTCTTCTAGATTTTTACCTTCTCCTATCGCAACTTGTACCAGCTCACCTACGATATGATGGCCTTCTCTAAATGGAATACCCTTAGCAACTAAATAATCAGCGAGCTCTGTTGCATTAGCGTGTCCACCTTGTGCAGCGGATTTGGTTGCCTCTGAATTAACTTTAACACCTTTAATACAAGCTTCAGCCATATGAATGCTAGCAAGCCAAGTTGGCATCGCATCAAATAGACCTTCTTTGTCTTCTTGCATATCTTTGTTATAAGCAAGCGGTAAGGCTTTTAAAGTCATCATCATGGCTGAAAACGCACCAAAAACACGGCCTGTCTTACCACGAATAAGCTCAAGTGCATCAGGATTTTTCTTTTGCGGCATTAAAGAAGAACCAGAAGTAACGCTGTCTGCTAACTCTAAAAATCCTGCTTCGCCCGTATTATAAAAGATCATATCTTCTGCCATACGAGATAGATGCATCATAGAGATTGAAGCACAGCTCAATAACTCGACAACAAAATCACGATCAGATACGCCATCTAAACTATTTTTTGTAGCAGAGGCAAACCCTAATGATTCGGCAAGTTTTTGCCGATCTATGGCATAAGCTGTCCCCGCAAGTGCACCAGACCCTAGAGGACATACATTAAGTCTGTCTAAGGCATTTTGTAAGCGGCTTTCATCACGTTCTAGCATTTCATAATAAGCCATGCACCAGTGACTAAATAAAACAGGCTGTGCACGTTGTAAATGCGTATAACCTGGTAATACAGTACCAAACTCTTTTTCAGCTAAAGTTACTATCGCATTTTTAAGCGATGCGATTGCCTTTAAAAGTTGTTCAGCTGTATCACGACTCCATAGTCTAAAGTCAGTTGCTACTTGGTCGTTTCTGCTACGACCTGTATGTAATTTTTTGCCTAAGTCGCCTACTTTTTCAATTAATGCAGTTTCAACATAAGAGTGAATATCTTCAGCACCCGATGCCACAATTGCTTGTGGATTAACAGCTACTTCGTCTAATAACTCACTTAATGCTGATTGAATTTGTTGGAATTCATCTTGGGTTAATACATTTACTTGCGTTAATGCATTTGCCCAAGCTATTGAACCTACAATATCTTGTTCTGCTAATTGATAATCAAAAGGCAAAGAGTCGTTAAACTGCTTAAATGCCTGATCTGGTCCTGATGAAAATCTGCCGCCCCACAATGCCATCTTTGTTCTCCCGGGCGAATAAATTCGCCCTTGTTATTACTTGCTACTTGCTTTTTATTGCTAAAAACTATTTTGTATTTTCTTTGCTTAGTGCTGTGATTCTGCTTGAAAGTGAGAATAAACGAATAAACCCTTCAGCATGAGACTGGTTATAAACATCATCGGCACCAAAAGTTGCAAAATCTTCACTGTATAAGCTGTTAGGTGATTTCTTTTGAACTGCAGTTACGTTACCTTTGTAAAGTTTAACTACAATTTCACCTGTAAATACTTCAGCTAACGCTTCAGCACTTGCTAAAATAGAATCTTTAAGCGGTGTAAACCAACGACCATCATAAACAAGGTGAGCAAATTCATTGGCAAATGTGTTTTTCCACTTACGACACTCTTTATCTAATACAAGCTCTTCAAGTGCACGTAAAGCAGTAACCATAACTGTACCGCCTGGTGTTTCATAACAACCACGAGACTTCATGCCTACTAAACGATTTTCTACGATATCAATACGACCAACACCATGTAATGCAGCAGGTTTATTGAGCGCTTCTAAACATTGGTATGGAGATAGTTTTTCACCATCAATTGTTGTGATTTCACCTTTTTCGATACCGATATGAATATACAGCGCTTCATTTGGTGCTTCTTCTGGAGAATTTGTTAAAGGCCAAATTTCAGCTGACGGCTCACACCACGGATCTTCAAGCTCACCACCTTCTGTAGATAAATGCCACGCATTACCGTCACGGCTATATATTTTTTTAGCTGATGCTGCACATGGAATATCACGCTCAGCTAGGTAATCAAGCAATGATTCACGGCTATCTAAGTCCCACTCTCTCCAAGGTGCAATTACTTTAAGATTTGGTGCTAATGCAGCAAAACATGCTTCAAAACGTACTTGGTCATTACCTTTACCAGTACAGCCATGAGCAACCGCATCTGCGCCTACTTTAAGTGCCACTTCAACTTGTGCTTTAGCAATGATAGGACGTGCCATAGATGTACCTAAAAGGTATGTGCCTTCGTAAACAGCACCGGTTTTAAGCGTAGGGTAAATATAATCTGCAACCATTTCTTCTTTAAGATCTACTACATAACACTCAGATGCACCTGATGCGATAGCTTTTTCTTCAATACCTGCGAGCTCTTCATCACCTTGACCAACATCAGCAACAAACGCCACCACTTCACAATCATAGTTTTCTTTTAACCATGGCATGATCACTGATGTATCTAAACCGCCTGAATATGCTAATACTACTTTTTTAATTGAGCTCATAACTTTACCTTTGAATAATTCTTTATTTAACGTGTTGGGCTAAAGCCCAATCTACAAAACATATAATTTGATCATCTCCGAAGTCTTTATCGGAGATCTTTTTCAATCTTAGATTCCCGATAAAAACATCACGGGAATGCCTGTTCCTTTACTTAACAAAATTCGGATTTAATAGCGTTATCAATAGCGCATTTTGTGCATGCATACGATTTTCAGCTTGCTGAATAATTTTTGCAGCAGGGCCATCCATTAGCTCAGAGGTGATCTCAAACTCTCTGTGTGCAGGTTGGCAATGCAATACAGTACTTGCGCCAGTTTTTTCTAGTAATTCTTGATTTAACTGGTAAGGCATATACTTTTGTTTTACTTGTTCAAGAGGTGTTGTATCACCCATAGAAACCCAAGTATCTGCATACAATACATCTGCGCCAGCTGCTGCTTCAACACGATCGCTTACTTGTACATGTGCACCGTTAATTGCTGCGATTTGCTCAGCTTGTTTTACAATTTGTGCATCTGGTGAATCACCTTTAGGGCAAACTGCAACAAAGTCAGTGCCTAAAGTTGCAGCTAATAACATAAGTGAATGCGTTACATTATTACCTTCACCTAAATAAGCTACTTTTAGCTCACTTACATCACCATGCACTTCTTGTAATGTTAAGAAATCAGCCAATGCCTGACATGGATGATATAAATCACATAAGCTATTTACGACTGGTACACTTGCGTGTTCTGCTAAAGTCGTTAACGTACTGTGCTGATTAACACGCGCTACAATGCCATCAGCCCAAGTTGAGATATTTAAAGCAAAATCTTTTACCGATTCACGAGAACCCATAGCGCCATTTTGCTGATCTAAATAAACTGCGTGACCACCTAATTTATTAATGCCAATATCAAATGAAAGACGTGTTCTTAAACTTGGCTTTTCGAATAAAGTAACAATAGATAACCCAACTAATGCTTGATTGAAATCCTGAGGGTTAGCTTTTAATGCTTTTGCTAAATCTAGCAATTTTAAAATTGCTGTTTTATTTAACTCTAATCCATGTAAAAAATGTTGTGCCATGATGCATGCTTCCTAAATAATTTATAAAGTGACTTTTGTGCCGACATGTTGGCCTTGAAGTAAACCAGCTAAATTTTCTGGTTTTTGCCAACTAGAGATATAAACACCTCGTCGTAAATGTTCGGCAGCACGTAAACTGGTCTCAACCTTGACCTGCATACCACCTAATATCACTCCATCATTAACTAATTCTTTTATTTCATTTGTATTAAGCTGATGTAAAGGTTTTTTGTCAGCATCAAGTACTGCCTCTACATCTGTCATAAATATTAATTCTGCATCTAAGCTAGCTGCAATTGCTGCTGCCGCTTCATCAGCATTTACGTTGTACCAGTTACCTTCTAAATCAAAACCAATTGAACTAACAATGGGTAATCTGTTTACACAAAGCATTGCTTGAATTACGCTATCTTGTGTTGCTTCACAGGTACCAACTTGGCCTAACGCTTTTAGTTTTTTAGTACTTTCAATGCCTGCTTCATACAAACTTAAACCTACTGGTTTTAAACTTGCTGATATTGCTTGCCCTATAAGTTGCTTATTTGCACAACCCGCTAATGCTCCAACTATGTAAGGCATTTGCTCTTTAGGGCTAATTCTTAAACCTAAATGTTTTGCCGTTGCAAAACCGGCATCTTTAAGCCAACTATCAACTAAAGCACCGCCACCATGAACAAATACAAATTTAGCGTCAGTTTGCTGAGCAATTACTTCGAATAATGCTTTGGCCGCGTTTTGACTATTTAATACGGCACCGCCTAATTTTATTACCCAAGTTTTCATACTTTAACTCCTTTAGGTAACCCTTGTGACAGTAAGCCTAATTCGCCCGGTAAACCCATGCAGATGTTCATACACTGTAGCGCCTGACCTGACGCACCTTTTAATAAGTTATCAATCGCTGACATCACAATGAGTTGTGATCCTTTTTGTTGCCACGCAATATCAACAAATGGTTTATTAGCCACGCCATTGATTGATGGAATCGTATTGCCTAACAAACGAATTAATGGTTTATCTGCTAAACATTGATATGCAGCTTCAACTTGATCTTGCGTGACACCGTCTTTTAATTGCACATAGATAGTTTCGAGAATACCTCTAGGAAAATTTCCTAAGTGCGGCGTAAATAAAACATCATGGTTTAAATACTTTTCTATCTCAGGTGTATGTCTATGATTGAATAACCCATAAGCACCTAAACTTACTTCACAAAAATGCGTGCCTATATTGGCTTTACGTCCTGCACCTGACACACCTGACACAGCATTTATGATAATAGGTTGCTCTGTGACTAAATCAGTATCAACCAAAGGCTTTAATGCGTTTAATGCGGCTGTTGGGTAACATCCTGGCACAGCAATCAATTGTGCATTTTTTATATCGTCCTGATTTTGCCATTCAGCTAAACCATAAACGGCTTCATTTAATAAAGAGATATTGTCATGACTGAAACCATAGTATTCTTGATAATCTTCATCTGAACTCAAACGAAAGCCACCAGAAAGGTCAAAAACTTTTTTGCCCATTTCAATAAAAATCGGCGCAAGTTCTACACTTACTTTATGATCTGTACATAAACACACATAATCAGCATTATTTTGTATATCGGTAAAAGCTTCTGAAGTGAGAGGTGCTAAAGGTAAATCCAATAAACCTAAGTGTTGTGGATATAAACGACTTAATGACTTACCTTTATCTAAGCTATTTTCAGATACATAAATACCTGCAAGTGTTAATTTTTCATGTGATGCTACAAGAGATGCTAATTCTGCACCGCTGTAACCACTTGCTCCGATAATTACTACTTTCATCTTAACCTCTAAAAATTTCCCTCCAATTGGAGGGAATAAAAATCAGCTTACGCCGGGGAGATATTTATGCTAAATATGTGTATATGTATGCACAATAAGTTAAACTGGATTTATATTCAAGTTTTATGAATAATTATTTTTAGGTTTTATTATGTCTATACCCAATTTTATGCAAATGTACCAAACGCTGATATCCCTACCTTCGATCAGCGCAATTGATGAGAAGCTAAATTTAAGCAATAAAGATGTGATTAATAACTTAGCTAATTGGTGTCAATCATTAGGATTTGAATGTGAAATTTCAGAGCTTGAAAGTGCCCCAGGAAAATATAATTTATTGGCTAGGTTAAACCCTAGCGACAGTGAAAATGGAAAAAAAGAATTTCATGGCGGTTTAATGTTAGCGGGTCATACCGATACAGTTCCTTTTGATGATAATCAATGGAGCATGGATCCCTTTACGTTAACGGAAACTAACAATAAATTATTTGGTTTAGGTTCGATTGATATGAAAGGTTTTTTTGCATTCATTTTGCATGCTTTACAAGGCTTAGATTTATCTAATTTAAAACAGCCTTTGATCATATTAGCCACTGCTGATGAAGAAACAACCATGGCAGGTGCGCAGCAAGTTTGCCAACATAAAAACTTAAAACCTGCTCGCTGTATTATAGGTGAACCTACAGATATGGTGCCGGTATTTACCCACAAAGGGCATATGTCGAATGCAATCAGAATTGTTGGTAAATCAGGTCATAGTTCAGATCCAGATGCCGGTTTAAATGCAATTGAAATTATGCATTTGGTGATAGGAAAACTCCTTATTTTGAAGCAAGAACTAAAGAATAAGTATTCAGTTGATCACTTCGTTATTCCCTACCCCACTTTGAATTTAGGCCATATTCATGGTGGCGATAACGCAAATCGAATTTGTGGTTGTTGTGAATTACATATTGATATGCGCCCTTTACCAGGTATTAGTGTTATAGAACTACAAGCAATGCTGTTAGGTTCGGTTAACGAAATAAATAAACAATACTCCAATGCGGTTGAAGTGATAGATTTACACGAACCTATTCCTGCGTTTAAAGGCACAGCCGATTCTGCGCTTGTTAAATTAGCAGAAAAAATATCAGGAGAAAAAGCAATTGCAGTGAATTACTGTACAGAAGCACCATTTATTCAGCAGCTTGGATGTGAAACGATTATTATGGGCCCTGGCTCTATCAATCAAGCACACCAGCCAGATGAGTATTTAGCAATTGAAAAAATAAAACCTACACAACAAATGATTAAGCAATTAATTGTAGAGAGCTGCTTTTAATATAAACGCGGCTGAAGACCCGCCTACAGAATCTAAATCTATTATCGTGAAGATAAAGCGATTAAAGTACCTTCAATTGAGCGGACATAAGCTAATGTTTGTCCGTGCGACTTATCTGCGGGAGGACAAAAAGGTTCAGCTCCTGCTGCAACGGCTTTATCATATGATTCAATAACATTGTCACAATAAAAGCGTATTTCAAAACCCAGTGCTGGTTGTTTTGGCTGAGTGCGAATATAACTTTGTTTAAAGTTTGATTGTGCACAAGGGTGTGCAGAAAAAGCTAATTTTACTTGCCCTGTATCTAGCTCTGCATATTGACCTGAGCCATCATCTTTAATCGTGCTTAAACCAAAAGCTTGATAATAAAAATCTAAAGTTTCTTCAACATCATCAACATAGATAATTGTTTTAGCAAATTCCATCGCATCACCCCTATATTTTGAACATGATCATTAATTTATTCTTATGTGATCATTAGCTTAAAATATGCCCTAAAATTGATAATAAAACAAGCAAGTTTTAAACCATCAACTAAAAACTTGATTAGGTTCAATGTATTAAGTTATTAAACTCAATGTACGAATTGGCAGGTAAATAACTACATATCCCGTTACATAGGCATAAAAAAAGCGCCATCGGCGCTTTTTCTGCTACTTCAAAAAACTCTAACCTTTGTTTTTATGTAACTTAGCAATTTGTCTGCGTTTACGTTTTTGCGACAAAGTAACTTTAGTTGTACGACCAGCGTAAGGGTTATCACCTTCACGGAATTCAATCTTAATTGGCGTACCCATTACATTTAATGCTTTACGATAGTAATTCATTAAGTAACGTTTGTATGACGTAGGTAGTTTATGTACCTGATTACCGTGAATAACGATAATTGGTGGGTTGTAGCCACCTGCGTGAGCGTATTTAAACTTAACACGACGACCACTGACCATAGGTGGTTGGTGATCAGACTGTGCCATATCCATAATACGACGTAGCATAGACGTACTGACACGTTTAGTTGCAGATTGATATGCTTCGTCTACTGATTCAAATAAGTGACCAACACCTGTACCATGAAGTGCAGAGATAAAGTGAATACGTGCAAAATCAATAAAGCCTAAACGTCTATCTAGCTCTGTTTTGATACGATCTTTAACATAATCATCTAAGCCATCCCATTTATTTACAGCGATAACTAATGAGCGACCTGCATTAAGTGTAAAACCTAATAGGCTTAAATCTTGGTCACTAATACCTTCTCTGGCATCAACAACAATTAAAACAACATTTGCATCTTCAATCGCTTTTAATGTTTTAATTACCGAGAATTTTTCAACAACGTCATTAACTTTTTTACGTTTACGTACACCAGCAGTGTCGATTAGTACATATTCTCTATCATTACGGGTCATAGGAATATATACAGAGTCACGGGTTGTGCCTGGCGCATCATAAACGATTACACGTTCTTCACCTAAAATACGGTTTGTTAATGTTGACTTACCAACATTAGGGCGTCCTATGATAGCTAATTTAATTGGTTTATCTTCAGGATTGTAGTCTTCTAAGTCTTCATCATTTTCATAAATTTCAGTAAACTCATCCTCTTCTTCTACAGCATCAACTTCAATGCCGTGAAGCTTATTGTACTCATCAATAATAGGCTGTAATGCAATTTCAATTAGAGAAGTTACACCACGACCGTGTGATGCCGCAATATGATAAACTTCACCTAGTGATAACTGATAAAACTCAGCACAGTTTGAATCTGCATCAATACCATCTGTTTTATTAGCAACAACTAAGATTGGCTTATCTTTTTTACGTAAATGATTAGCAATTGCTTGATCAGCTACAGTCATGCCAGCACGCGCATCAACTAAAAATAAAACAACATCCGCTTCTTCAATTGCTAATAAAGATTGCTCAGCCATTTCCACTTCGATGCCCGTTTCCGAACCATCAATTCCGCCAGTATCCACAACGATAAACTCATAGTCATCACTACGCGCCTGACCATATTTACGATCACGAGTTAAACCTGGAAAGTCAGCAACTAACGCATCACGAGTACGAGTTAAACGATTAAATAATGTGGATTTACCAACATTAGGTCGCCCAACTAGAGCGATCACAGGAAGCATAAACAACCCCTTAAAATTATACTAAATATAAATAAAACCGACTTTTCAGTGGTTTAGCTATAAATTTAGTATGAAAACTAAAAACAACAAAAGGCTTCGCTATGCGAAGCCCTTTAAAATTATCTTATTTAATCACAGGTTAAACTGCGATTAACTAAAACGTTACATTATGGTGCTTCAATAACTGAAACTTCACCATCTCTTGTAGTAATAACAAGTTTATTACCAGCTGTAACTGCCTCTACATAAAAGCCTGAACTATCAAACTCTTCACGAGAAACTAAGTCACCACTGGCTTTATCTAACCAATGTAGATTACCTTCGTTATCACCTAATACTAAATTATTTCCGATAACTGTAGGTCCAGTTAAGTGCCAACCAACTAAAGCTGGCTGACTCCAACGCTCGATGCCTGAGTTTTTATCTAAGGCAAAAATACCGCCAGAGCTATCTACTAAATAGATATTTTGACCATCCGTTGCAATTTCTCTGTAGCCACTGTATTCACGTTTAAATACAACGTTACCAGAGCGGATATCTACAGCAGCTAAATTACCATTATAGGCTAAAGTATAAACCATTGAGCCTGAAACAATAGGTTGCACATCAACATCTACTAAGCGTTCAAATTCTGAAGACCCTTTTGGCACAGCAATATCTGCTTTCCAAGCTGAAAAACCACTTTCAGAAATAAGTACTGTCAACTTACCTGTTTCTTCACCAACTAAAACACCGCCATTTGCAACAACTGGTGCGCTCATGCCGCGTAATGTTAATGCTGGTACTTCTTGCTCATATTTCCAGCGTTGCTCACCTGTATCAGGATGCAGGGCAACAAGTTGTCCAGAACCTAAGTTAGCAAAAATTAAACCGTCACCTGCTGCTGGGCTTGATAACGCTTCACCAGGCACATTTTTACGCCAAACGATTTCACCTGTTTCTCTATCAAGCGCGATAATTTCGCCATGTTCAGAGCCAACGTAAATTTTACCAAATGCTTGTAATAAACCGCCAGAAAGTTTTGCGTTATCGCTATCTTCCCAAGGCCAAAATGCAACGTTTGCACGTACATCTTTTTGCCATATTACATCACCAGTCTCTAAAGAAAGCGCTTTTACTTTGCCGTTTCTATCTGCAACGTAAACAGTCTCTTTATAAACAGTAGGAGAAAGTTTTGAGTAGTAATGGCCTACACCATCACCTACAGACTCTTGCCATAAAACTTTAGTTTCAAACTGATTTACAATAACAGGTAAAACTAGCTCGTCAGGCTCTTCATCATCATTAGATGAACAACCCATTAATGAGGCCATACATAAGGCCAGTGTTGCCATGGTAATTTTTTTCATGACTTTAACCTTATTTTTCAGATACTGGTACGTTCAACGCAGCAACGGCTAAGTTATCAAGTTTAATTTGTAATAGAGAGTTATTTTCTAAGCCACCTGCATCTACAGCTGCCTGATAAGCACTACGCGCTTGTTCACTTTCATTTTTAGCAACGTATACATCGCCTTTTAACTCAGAAACTGTGGCTTTAAAGCTTTCAGGTAAAGTATTACCCAAAGTAGCTAAAGCAGCATCATATTGTTTTTGTTCTAACTGAATGCGCGCTAAACGTGTAAAAGCAAGTGCTTTGAATTCAGTATTTTTTGAGTTTACTGAAATCCAAGTTAATTTTTCTGCAGCTTTATCTAAATCATCTTTTTCTACTGCTTCTTTAGCTGTTACAAAAGCAGCTAAAACTGAGTAGCTAGAGCTACCATTTGTTTTAATGAACTCATCTGCATCAGTTAATAAAGTTGAGCCTTCTTGCCCTGCATTTTCAACTAACTGCGTGTAAGAATCTGATAATGACTCAGTTGTTTCAATTGTATGTTGGTTATATGCTTTCCAGCCGTATAAACCACCTAGACCTAATACTACGCCTACAGCAAGTGCTACACCATTATCACGAAAAAAGCCTTTAATCGCTTCTGCTTGTTGTTCTTCTGTTGAATAAACTTCCATACTACCCTACCAAATCTGTTAAAAGAGTTCTGACTTCATCAATATTTAATGTTATTTGATCTTTCTTTTCTCTTAGATATTTAATCGTCAAAATGCCTTGTTCTAGCTCATCATCACCTATGATTAAGGCGATTTGTGCGCCACTTTTATCTGCGCGTTTTAATTGCTTTTTAAAGTTACCACCACCAGCATGTACCATAATACGCACGCCTGGTACTTGATCTCTAAACTGCTGTGCTATTACTTGTGCTTGAATACTGGCTTTATCACCCATAGCTGCAAAATAGACATCTACATTACTGCGAAGCTCACCAACACACTCTAACTCTTGTAATAGTAAAATTAAGCGCTCCATACCCATTGCAAAACCAACGGCTGGTGTTGCTTTACCGCCTAACTGTTCAACTAACCCATCGTAACGACCACCTGCACATATAGTGCCTTGTGCGCCAAGATTTTTAGTTACCCATTCAAATACAGTACGATTATAATAATCTAAACCACGCACTAATTTTTCATTAACTTGGTATTCGATACCTGCAGCATCTAATCGTTCACATAAATTTGCAAAATGTTCAGCTGATTCTTCATCTAAGTTTTCTGACAGCTTAGGTGCATTAACTAATAATGCTTGAACGTCAGGGTTTTTGCTATCTAAAACACGTAATGGATTAGTATGCATACGACGTAAAGAATCTTCATCTAATTGCGATTTATTTTCTTCTAAGAAGGCAATTAAGATTTCACGGTACTTTACACGCGCTTCACTAGAACCTAATGAATTAAGCTCTAAAGCTACATTTTTATCTATGCCTAATTTTTTCCAAAGATGCGCAGTTAAAATAATAACTTCTGCATCCATCTCTGCTGTTGAGAAACCAAATGATTCTAAACCAAATTGGTAAAACTGACGGTAACGACCTTTTTGCGGACGCTCATGTCTAAACATAGGCCCCATATACCAAAGTCTTTGCTCTTGGTTATACAATAAGCCCGCTTGATTAGCTGCACGAACACACACTGCAGTGCCTTCAGGTCTTAAAGTTAAGCTATCTCCGTTTCTATCGTCAAAAGAGTACATTTCTTTTTCAACGATATCAGTTACTTCACCGATCGAGCGTTTAAATAAATCTGTTGATTCTACAATAGGGAAACGTATTTCTTGATAACCAAATGAAGCTACTGTTTCACGTAATGTTGCTTCTAGTTTCTGCCAAATTTGTGTATCGCCTGGCAGACAATCGTTCATACCACGTACTGCTTGGATTTGTTTAGCCACTGTCGGTCCTAATTCATTTGTTACTGATAAATAATAAAACGCTGAAAATAATAATACGCGTTAAAAACAAAAGAGCCGAATTATAAACCAAATTCGCCTCTTCTTCTAGCTAGTGATCACAAGCGGAAGTTATTACTCAACTATTTTCACGTCAATAAGCGCTTGCTCATCTTTTGCTTTTACAAAATCACGTATTTGCGCTTCTAATTGCTCAGCAATATTTGCATTATCGATACGTGTTTTTTGACGTTCACCGTTAATGTATAAACCTGAACGTTTATTTGCACCAGCCAATCCTAAATCACTTACAAGTGCTTCACCTGGGCCATTTACAACACAGCCTATCACTGAAACACTAATTGGTGTGATGATATCTTCTAAATTTTCTTCTAGTTGATTCATTGTTTTAACAACATCAAACTCTTGTCTTGAACAACTTGGGCAGGCAATAAAGTTAATACCGCGAGAGCGAATTCGTAGTGACTTTAAAATATCAAAACCCACTTTTATTTCTTGTACTGGATCAGCAGCAAGTGAAATACGTAAAGTATCACCGATACCTTCAGATAATAACATGCCTAAACCAACAGCCGATTTCACGGCGCCAGCTCTAAAACCTCCGGCTTCTGTTATACCTAAATGTAAAGGTTGGTCTATTTCTTTAGCAAGTAATCTATAAGCACCCACAGCTAAAAATACATCTGATGCTTTTACTGAAATTTTAAATTTATCAAAGTTAAGACGCTGTAATATTTCAACATGTCGCATTGCTGATTCTAATAATGCTTCTGGTGTGGGTTCTTTATACTTTTCTTGAATATCTTTTTCTAGAGAGCCGCCATTTACACCAATTCGAATTGGAATATCATGCGTTTGTGCGGCATCAACAACTGCGCGAATACGATCTTCTGAACCAATATTTCCCGGATTAATACGTAAGCAATCAACACCGTATTCAGCGACTTTTAATGCGATACGATAATCAAAATGAATATCCGCAACTAATGGCACATCCACTTGCTGCTTGATGCTTTTAAAGGCTTCTGCTGCAGCCATAGTAGGCACTGATACACGTACGATATCTGCACCTGCATTTTGGATATCTTGGATTTGTTTTACAGTGGCATCAATATCCATGGTATCTGTATTTGTCATTGACTGCACAGCAATCGGTGCACCATCACCAATTGGCACATCGCCTACATAAATTCGGCTGGATTTTCTTCTTTTGATAGGTGTTTCAGAAAACATAATATACTCAGTCTATTTATAGCGATAAAGGAAGTTGGAATTTAGCTAAACGGTTAGTAGGAAAACTAGAGGTATCTACAGTTTCACCATCTAATTCTATTTCTACTAATTGATGTTTGCCTAATACCACTGAAAAAGGTGCAACACCATTAACAGTCATAACATAACCCGATTTTTTAACGCCAAAAGCAACACGCTCACTTGTTGCATCAAAAATCTCAACCCAACTATCTCCAGAGAAGCGCATAATGATTTTACTTACGATAAGTTCATTTTTAACTTCTTCTTGATTAACTTGCTCTGTAGTAATAGCTGTTTCAGGTACTATCTCTGAAATACTCTCATCTTTTTTTTCTTCTGAAATTGAATCTGTAGCAGGGGTACTTACTTTTGCAATCTTAAAATCCATTACAGGGTTATGTGCTTTTACTGCTGTGATCTCTTCTTTAGTCGGAATAACATTGCTTTGTTCAACTATTGAAGTTAATTTTGGCTCTGTCGTAACTGAAACCGCATCCGTTACTTCCTGAGTATTCAAGTTCATATCCACTTCAGGAGAATTAATGACAGCTTCATCTTTAGAGTTTTGATTTTGCCACCATAAAATGCCTGAAGACCCAAGAACGATGCTTAAAACGATATAACTTACTATCATTAAGCGACTATCATGGGTTTCTTTTTCAAAGCGGTTAGAAAAGCTCTGCATTTCCTTTTCTTTTGAGTTATGTGTACTTGATTGATAACTCTGCATCACTTCATTTTCGTCTAGGTCTAACAGTTTGCAGTAAGATTTAATATAACCTTTTACAAAAATTTCAGGCCCTAAGTTTTCATATTGATTATTTTCTAAATCAATTAATTGAGATTCATCTAAATTTAATTGGCTTGCCAAAGACGCTATGGAGATATTAGCCGCTTCACGGCCTTTTACTAATATATAGCCTAAATTTGGTTTGGCTTGCTCTTGATCCTGCTCTATTGTTTTATCTGTCATAATATGTAAGTTTTTGGATCCACTAATAAAATTTTATTGCTTGGTGCTAAATATACATTTTCTTCTAAAGCATTCCATTCTAGTAACTTCTTCATCAGAATATTGTATTTTACTGAAATGCTAAACAAAGTATCACCTTCAATCACTTGATGATATATGTTTGGATTGTTCAAATAGATTTTGGTTCCTTTATAAACCTGATCTGACTCTGATAATTTATTCCAATGTAATAAACTTTGTAATTTAACGTTATATTTCACTGAAATACTAAATAAGTTCTCACCACTTTTTACAATGTGAAATGGTATTTCAACTTCAGTGATACTGCGATTTTTAAAAGCGACTTGCTGCTTTATTAATTTTGCTTTGTTTGTATTTTCTGCTTTAGTCGGCTCAACTGATGCTGTTGATTCATCAATCTTTAACTTTTCAACTAATACTACAGCCTCAGGTTTAATATTCGAACGCTCTTTTTTTATTTCAGCAATTAAAGGCATCGACTTTTGAGTTGGTGCCTTATTTGTAAATTTAGTCTCTTGATTAGGCGTTTGTTTCACTTGTGCTGTATTAGGTGCTTTTTTCTTCTTAATAATTTTTATTTTTGGTTTGTCTTTTCTAGATAGAATATCTTTTTGTAATTTTCTTAACTCACTTTTACGGTATTGCTCTTTTAATTGCTCGAATTCACTAGATGATGTTTTACGTTCACGTAAAATTCTAGCTTCTAATGAAGTTGTATAAGTTTGTTCAATTGTTTGCGATAAAGTGCGTGCTTGCTCAATATGCCCCATACTCGACTCTATTAGATAAGATAATAATAAAGATCGAGATGATATGCGCCCTGCTGCACCATAACGTTTGAGCGTCATTTGTGCTTTATGTAAATCACTTTTAGCATAATAAAAAGCAGATAAGTTAATTAATGAAGAGCCTCTCATTGGGCTATGTTTTACAGATGACTCTAAGTATTCTTCTACGTTATCAAAATCATCGGCTTTAATTGCACATAAAGCTAAATTTTCATAACTTTCTGCCACTCTTAAGTAACTTGGAATTTCAATGGCACTTAAAAAATTGTCAACAGCATGATCATACTCACCAATATCACATAAAAAAACACCATAATTATTAAGTGTATTTGCATCATTGGGTGCTAAGGTGAGTGCTTTTTCGTATGACTCTTTTGCTTTGTTAGGTTCACCTACTGATTGATAGAAATAAGCGGTTGTATAATGCACTTCTGGTAAATTTGGAGAAAATAGATTGGCTTTTTCTAAATTATATTTAGCTTGGGCGCTGTCACCCATCGATAGGTATTTTAAAGCTAAAGATATGCGTGTACGTGCTGCTTGAGTATTATCTACTTTTTTAGTGATAACTGGTTTTTTACTGCCATCGTATGTGTTTTGAGTCACACACCCCGATAAACAAAGTAAAATCACTGTATATAATGAAACTTGACGCATATAAACTTCCTTATTAATAAACAAGACGATCAAATCAATCTAAACTGGCTAAGGTAAACGATTGAGGTTGGCTCGTTTATCAAAAAATACTTATAAGTAACCATTTCTTATAATGAAAGCATAGTTTACAGAAAAGTACCTTAACTGCATTACTTTTTGTCATTTAGTTAACACCAAATAGCGCTACTAAATGACTAAAAATAGTTTTCTATATTATTTTGCTGGCATTACCTTAACGGCAATACCGTTATCATTTTGCATTCTCTTTTTCATGATTCGTTTAGTACGATCTTTTACATCACCCACTAATTGACCACATGCTGCATCTATATCATCACCACGTGCACGACGAACAATACAGGTTATACCTGCTGCCTGTAGTACTTTAGAGAAACGGTCAATTCGACTATTGCTCGAACGACCATAATCATTACCTGGGAATGGGTTGAACGGAATTAAATTAACTTTTGAAGGCGTACCTTTAAGTGTTTTAACTAATTGATGTGCCTGATCTGTACTATCATTAATATGATCTAGCATAACGTATTCAATCGTTACGTCTTTATTTGCTTTTGAACCATCAATATAACGACGACATGCAGCTAAAAATTCATCAATAGGATATTTTTTATTGATTGGTACTAATACATCACGTAATTCATTATCCGGCGCATGCAATGAAATCGCTAAAGCAACATCAATTTTTTCTTTTAAGATATCAAGAGCAGGGACAACACCTGAAGTACTGATAGTCACACGGCGTTTAGATAAACCAAAACCCCAATCATCCATCATCAATTCCATTGCTGGCACTACATTGTTCAGATTAAGTAATGGTTCACCCATGCCCATCATAACAACATTCGTTACAGGTCTATTTGTGCTATCTGCGTGTAAACCAACATCTTTAGCAACACGCCATACTTGACCGATAATTTCAGATACTTTTAAGTTTCGATTGAAACCTTGTTGCGCAGTAGAACAAAAAGTACATTCCAGAGCACAACCAACTTGTGAAGAAACACAAAGCGTTTTACGTTCCTTTTCAGGTATCCAAACAGCTTCAACTTCTTGGCCGCCATCTAAAATTAACGCGTATTTAATTGTGCCATCGCTTGCAACTTGCTTCTCTGATATTTCAGGTGCACGAATTTCACACTCTGCTTTTAAGCGTGCTTTAAGCTTTTTATTGATATTGCTCATTTCATCAAAGTTATCAACACCAAAATGGTAAATCCATTTCATTACTTGATCGCCACGGAATGGCTTTTCGCCGTATGATTCAAACAGCTCACGCATGCCTTGTCGGTTTAAATCAAGTAAGTTAATTTTAGCTTTTGTGGTATTCATGAAGACCTCTACCATAATGACGACTTTAATGTTTTTAATGAGTAAATGTATAAAACTTATCTACTTTATAAATAACTCAAAACCAATAATTTATTTATAAAAAAGACAAGAAAAGGGCATAAAGCCCTTTTCTACAATCCGTGTAGTGTATTGCAACCTAAGCTGCTACTACAAAGAAACTATCTAGTGCGAGCACAAATTTCTTCGTCAGCGAAGAAGTAAGCGATTTCACGAGCAGCAGATTCTAAAGCGTCAGAACCGTGAGCAGCATTTTCGTCGATGCTATCAGCAAGATCTGCACGGATAGTACCAGCTAGTGCTTCAGCTGGGTTAGTAGCACCCATGATTTCACGGTTTTTAAGAACAGCGTTTTCGCCTTCTAAAACTTGAACCATAACTGGACCTGAAGTCATAAATGAAACTAAAGCGCCAAAGAAAGGACGTTCTGAATGCTCAGCGTAGAAACCTTCAGCTTTCTCTTGAGAAAGGTGAACCATTTTAGAAGCTACGATTTTAAGGCCAGCAGTTTCGAAACGGTTATAGATTTGACCGATTAGGTTTTTTGCTACTGCGTCAGGTTTGATGATTGAAAAAGTACGCTCTAAAGCCATCTTATTTGCTCCAATAAATTAAAAGAATATGGTTTATACAAATGGAAGACCATCCGTATATTAGTGGGCGCGAATTATACGCGATAAAATGCAAAGATCCTATCTTAATTGTCGAAATTATATTCAAATAGCACTATCTCATAGAAATATTTAAAAAATATGACGACTAAAGGTTTTAATCTAATTCTGTTTTGCTCAAAAACATGATCCAGATCAAAAGCAGCTTGTTGCTGTTTTTATAAAATGCCGCGTTTTTATCATTATCAATTAAATAATCCATGCAACTGGTTTGTACCCAGTTCTATGTATGAGGTTTTACAATGTCATCTATTCTTACTCCTGAAAACTCTCCAAGCTTATTTACCCCTGAACTTTTATCTCCAGCTGGCAGCTTAAAAAACATGCGTTATGCATATGCTTATGGTTCAGATGCAGTATATGCAGGACAGCCACGTTATAGCTTACGCGTAAGAAATAATGAATTTAATCTAGAAAATTTAGAGATCGGCATTAATGAAGCTCATGATTTAGGTAAAAAACTATATGTTGTTTCAAATATCGCACCTCATAATGCAAAAATAAATACATATATGCGTGATATTGAACCTGTTGTAGCAATGAAACCAGATGCACTTATTATGTCTGACCCTGGCCTTATCATGTTAGTGCGTGAAAAGTACCCTGATATGCCAATTCACTTATCAGTTCAAGCTAATGCAGTTAATTACGCCAGTGTATTATTTTGGGCAAAACAAGGTGTTGAAAGAATTATTTTATCTCGTGAGTTATCACTTGAAGAAATCGCTGAAATTCGTCAACAATGCCCAAATACAGAACTTGAAGTATTTGTTCACGGTGCTTTATGCATGGCTTACTCTGGTCGCTGTTTATTATCAGGCTATATTAATAAACGAGATCCTAACCAAGGAACTTGTACTAACGCTTGTCGTTGGGAATATGATGTTAAGCCCGCCAAAGAAAATGAAACAGGCGATATAGTACATAAAATTGATCCAAATGCTGTGATCCCAACGTTAGGTGCGGGTGAACCAACGAAAGAAATCTTCATGTTAGAAGAGCAAGGCCGCCCTGGTGAGTATATGCCTGCATTTGAAGATGAGCATGGCACTTATATCATGAACTCAAAAGATTTACGTGCAGTACAATATGTTGACCAATTAACTAAAATGGGTGTGCATAGCTTAAAAATTGAAGGTCGTACTAAATCCTTTTATTATGTTGCACGTACAGCCCAAGTTTACCGTAAAGCGATAGATGATGCTGTTGCTGGGCGCCCTTTTGATCCTAGTTTATTAGGTAATTTAGAAAATTTAGCGCATAGAGGTTATACGGAAGGCTTCTTGAAGCGCCATGCACATCAAGATTATCAAAACTACGATTATGGCCACTCTGTTTCAGAGCAACAACAATTTGTAGGTGAAGTAATAGGTCGCCATGATAATGGTTTAGTAGAAATTGACGTTAAAAATAAATTCTGTACCGGTCATTCATTAGAGCTTATGACACCACAAGGCAATGTCAGCTTTAAGTTAGATCATATGGAAAATAAAAAAGGTGAATCTATTGATGATGCAAAAGGCTCTGGTCATATCGTAAAAATTCCATTACCTGAAGATATCGATTTAGATAAAGCTATTTTATTAAGAAATTTAGATGAAGGCCAAGATACACGTAACCCATTTAAGCAGGCTAAAGCTGTTTAGGAGTACTTAAGGTGGCTTTATTAATAAATAACAAGTGCATCAACTGTGATATGTGTGATCCTGAATGTCCAAATCAGGCTATCACACTCGGAAAAGAGATCTTTGAAATAGATCCCGACAAATGTACTGAGTGTGTAGGCCATTACGATACGCCAACATGCGTAAGTGTTTGTCCAATTGATTGCATAAAAAAAGACCCTAATAATGTAGAGTCTTTAGATCAGTTAGCCGAAAAGTTTATTCGACTGACTCAAGGTTAAAAAGCCTAATTTATACGCGGAGTTATACCATTAACTCCGCGCGAGTAAACTCCCGCCTACAATTTGTTAATCTAATAGCGCTTTTAATTTATCTTCTTTTTTCAATAAATCTTGGTACAAAGCAAATTGATTTTTAGCCCGATCTAAATTATGCCCAGCACGTTTTATGCTGAAGTAATTATCACCATCGAGATAATCAGTTAAAAAACGTACACCTATCATTAAACACATCACTTTAGCACCAACCCAAAAGCTTTGTTTTTCAGCTTGAGTGATTAAGTTTTGTAATGGTGTGACATAGCCTTCAACAATCGCTGCAAAAATATCTTCACGAATAATGACATTATCTAAGTTTGTTGAATCTTCTTCTTCAGGCGAACAAAATGTACGTACCATATCGCCAAAGTCGAATAACCAATAACCGGACATGCAAGTATCTAAATCAATAACCGCTTTTGCATTGTGCGCTTTAGAGCAAAAAAGCATATTATTGATTTTTGTATCATTGTGACATGCTCTCAGTGGTAATTGAGACTTTAAAGTTTCAAGCTCATCAATTAATGCATTTTGACTCAAGCAAAAATCGACTTCTTCTTTTGCGCTCTTCAAACGATCACATTTATCTAAATTAGCGACTTCTTTTAAAGTGTCTACTCGCTTGGCTAAATGGTGAAAATCAGGAATAACTGAGAAAAGTTGTGTTGCATCAAAATCTTCTAATGCTGCTGCAAACTGCCCAAAAGCATTAGCAGCGATTTTGGCTTGCTGAACATTGGCAACAACATCTTCACTATAGCTGCCACCAATAAACTCTAAACCACGCCAGCTATCACCTTTTATATCAATCAAATAGTCTTGATTTACAGTTGCAACATGTTTGATGATTTCAAGATCGTAATTATTATCTTGTTTTTTATTTGTTAAGTGTTTTTCAATTAATCTCGCATTATTAACTAATTCATTTGGCTGTGGAAAAACATAAGTATTTAATTTTTGCACTACTACAGGCGCATTCGCGCTTTGAAGTAACAAAGTGGTATTAATATGACCATTGCCTATTGGCTTTATGGTAACTTGGCAATCTAAATTATTATTTAGTCCAAAATGCTCTGATAATATATTTGCTTGTTCTGTGTACATTATTTATTACTCTGGCAGCTGTCTATACTGCCTCCCTTGAAAATCTGATTAAGCTTTTTGGTGATATCACTTAGCTCAGAACGATAGGTCATTCCTAACCAAGACTCGTTAGCACGTAATACCGTTACTTTTTTTTGCTCAGTATCTATGGCTTTTTGTATTTGATTCGGTAAATAATACTCTTTTTGGACAGCGCTGTCATATTTTGATAGAAACTCAACAAAACCACGTTCTAAGTAGTCAAATAAAGTCTCATCAAATCCCCAAATTGTCATCGATGCTAAGCTTTCAGTTGATATGGCTTCTCTTACCTGAGTGTGATTTAATCCTGAAAGTTTATTTTCTTGATACGTGATCTCTAAAAATTCGTTTACTTGTTGTAAATGCTTATTTTCATCCACCTGACAAATACCACGATTAACACCACCATGCTCAGATAAAGTATCTAAAATAGGATAACCAACTAAGCTCCATTGCGAGTTATTATTTGGTCTATCGGCTAACAATTCATTTGCTAATAATTGATATGCCGATTTGCCATAATAATCATCCGCAGTGATCACAATAGCCTTACCGGATACATAAGGTTTAGCGGATAATAACGCATGACCCGTTCCCCAAGGTTTTATGCGCTCTACAGCTAAATGTTTAAAGTCTAGAGGAATATTATTACGATCTTGAATGGCTAATTTTACATTTAAGCCTGTTGGTAAGCGGGGTAACACATCCTGCTCTATTTCTGTTTTAATGTTTTCATTTATCACAAGTACAAGATGCGTAATACCTGCTTTTACTGCATCACAGATGCTCAGTTCCATAATTGTACGATCGAGCCCTACAATTTCAGCTAATTGCTTAGACCCACCAAATCGTGTGCCAAGCCCTGCTGCTAATATCACTAAGGTAAGTTTTTCTTGTTTTGTTGACATTCAAACATTCATCAAAAATATAAAATATAAGCTTTAATTTTACCTAGCTTTATTTTTGATTACTATGAATTCAATCAATCTATATTGTTTATTCTCTTACTTCGTCAATCCAAGCCTGCTGGATCGCTTCAAGCACCCTTTCACCACAATGTTCCGGGTCATCATCAAATTCATCTAAATTAAGTACTAATTGCCTTAACTCTGTAAATCTAATTTTAGTAGGATCTTGCTCTGCGTATTTATCACAAAGTGATTCAGCAATGCCAAAAGAATCAGTCCAATGTAAGCCCATTGTTTATGCCTTTTTGTTTCTAGCGCTTACTATAAAAGTAGTATTTTAAATACCTTAGAGCAATAAAAAAGCCAATAACATGACAATTATTGGCTTTTATTAATAATGTTTGCTCTAAAATTAAAGCTAATCTTTAAAAGTATTGCTTACTGTTTCTATATAATCTAGTGCTTCACTAATTTCATGGGCATTTTGTGCAACGATATTAGCATTATTTAGGCTCTCTTCACTCAGTTCGTTAACTGTACGTACATTATGATTAATATCATCTGCAACAGCACCCTGCTCCTGTGCAGCCGTTGCAATTTGAGATGAATAATCTATTACCTCATTCATCATTTCATTTATTTGAGCCATTAATTGTTGTGAACTTGATGTCGAGTCATTACATTCTTTGGCTTGCAATACGTTCTGCTCCATAACTGCAGTCCAATTTTCAATTGTTTTTACCATTGAGCTAATAGAGGATTGAATTTCTTCACTTGATTTTTGTGTTCTTGTTGATAAAGACCGTACTTCATCAGCTACAACCGCAAAACCTCTGCCTTGCTCGCCTGCTCTAGCGGCTTCAATTGCAGCATTTAAAGCAAGTAAATTGGTTTGTTCTGCTATGCCATTAATTTCATTCATCATGTCATTTACTTTACTAATTTCAACTTTTAAACCATCCGCAGAAGAAGCGGTAGATAATACATCTTCAGATAATTTTTCTATTTTTTGAGAACTAGTTTCTATCAATTGATTAGCTTCAACACATATACTTGATGTTTCTTCGACTTTATTTAGCGTTTCAGCAGAGTTTTGTGCGATTTCACTTGTTGATGCAGCCATTTGATCCATCGCTGCGGCGATTTGGTTTAATTCACACTTTTGATTTTCGATACTTTCTTGCGCTTGATTTGAAGTAGAATCTAATTTGTGCCCTACTTGTTGTAAGTTTTTGCTTAAATCGACAAATCGACCCAATATGGTTCTCACTTTTGCTTGATGTAACCCCAAGTGAAAATTAATCACAGAAGTCATGCCTTTACCAGAATATATAAAGCGACTTACACTATCAAAATCGTTTTGCAATTGTGATATTTTTTGCGGAGTTTGAACCAGTTCACCTCTGAAAATTATCGCTAATATAACTAAAGAAAATATAAACACTCCCATCGCTAAAAAACCGAACTGATAGGCAAATAAAAAGCTTAATAAACCTATAACACTTAAAGAGATTATCTGCTTTTTACTAGTAGTTAACTCTGAAACCCCACTTAAATCACCTTTATTAATTTTATCATATGCTTTTTGCGCTGTTTGCTTTAATTGCTCACTAGGTTTCACTCTGACGGACTGATAGCCTGTCACTTTGCCATTTTCAATAATCGGTGTTACATAAGCATCAACCCAATAATAGCGTCCATCTTTACATTTATTTTTTACGACACCACGCCAAGAATTACCTTGCTTAAGGTGATCCCACATATCTTTAAATGCAGCAGCTGGCATATCTGGATGTCTTACAATATTATGATTTTTACCTATTAACTCACTTTCTTCATACCCTGCTATTTGGCAAAAAATATCATTTGCATAAGTGGTAACACCACGTAAGTCTGTCGTAGATACTAATTCTTCATTATCTTTAAATAGAACTTCTTCATTAATTACTTCGCTATTTCGTCTATTTTGTTTCATTTTATATTCTTATTTTAAGCACGCTGGGCTTATTATAGTGTATTTATTAACAAGCAGAAAATTGAATTTTGTATTTTATATGTAGCTAATATCATATTTATAGAGGTTTTTTTATATTTAAATCTGTATTTATGAAAATCTTGCCTATGCTTATCAAGACACTGCTTAAGCAGTTTTTTAAATTAAACCAAAAACAATAAATTTAGGTGAGCTCTATGAATAAAGGTAATTTAAACGTTTCAATCACTAATTTAACTGGAGAAACAATTTTTCATGTAAGTTTTTTGCACAACTATAAAAACGATGCCTACAATGCAGGAAAAACATTACAAATAGAACCTGGTGAAACTATTGGTATTGGTGAAGTGACATTTTGGACACATGAACCAGAAGATCGCGCTAATTACTGGTGGGTTCAATTTGAGCACTTTGACACCTACTACGCGAGCATTTTAGGGGAGTTTAATTGTGAGTTGGATAAGAAGGATATTGAAAGTGGCGGTGCAGTTAGTGTTAAAGTGACTTTAGATACCATGACAGTGATTCCGCCGGTTTCAGAAACCCGTACGACAAAAATAATGGCGACTAAACGCTAAGTTAACGCAGACAATAAGTTAGTTTAGAAAACAAAAAGCCACTAACATGCGTTAATGGCTTTAAAACTTTCACTCTACTAGTTAATTGCTTTAATTAGTGATCTTCGTTAACGATATTTAAATTGTATTTTGGAATTTCAACAATTAAATCTTCATCTGCGATAATCGCCTGACAACCTAAGCGTGATTCAGGCTCTAAGCCCCAGGCTTTATCTAACATATCGTCTTCAAGTTCATCACTCTCTTCTAGAGAATCAAAACCTTCACGAACCACTAAATGACAAGTAGTACAAGCACATGACTTTTCACATGCATGTGGGATTGATATACCATTTTTTAGAGCGACATTTAGTAATGTTTCTCCCGTTTTAGCTTCAATTGCAGCGCCTTCAGGGCATAACTCTTCATGTGGTAAAAAAACAATTTGTGGCATTTTATTATAAACCTCGTCGATGTAAATCGGCTTTAAATCTTTTTAAAATAAATATCTTTAAACTTGATCAACTGATTGACCTGTTAGGGCCTTTTTAATTGAATCATCCATTCTGCGAGCAGCAAAGTCTGAACTTGCATTATCAAGCTGCGTAATGCCTACTTTAAGCTGCTCAGGCGTTGTTGCTGTATCACGTAGCTGCATTAGCTTATTAATTTCAGCTTCTAATGTTGCAAGCTCATCTTCTGATAATAAACCTTTTGCTTCAGATAATGATGCATTAATTGCTTCAATAACACGTAACGCTTCTACTTGTTGCTCTTTAAGCATACGCGCTTGCATATCTTCTTTAGCAAAACTCATAGAGTCTTTGAGCATTTGTGCAACTTGCTCATCTGATAAACCAAATGATGGTTTTACTTGGATTTCTGCTTGTACACCAGTTGATTTTTCCATTGCTGTTACACTTAAAAGTCCATCAGCATCAACCTTGAAAGTAACCAATATATGTGCAGCGCCTGCCGCCATAGGTGGAATACCTTTTAGACTAAATTTAGCCAGTGCACGACAATCATCAACTAACTCACGTTCACCTTGAAGAACAGTTAATACCATGCCTGTTTGGCCATCTTTAAAAGTAGTAAACTCTTGCGCTCTCGCAACTGGAATCGTGGTATTACGTGGAATAATTTTTTCAACTAAGCCACCCATAGTCTCTAAACCTAAAGACAAAGGTAATACATCAAGTAATAACATATCTGAGTCAGGTTTATTACCTACTAATATATCAGCTTGAATTGCTGCGCCGATAGCAACTACTTGATCAGGGTCGATTGAAGTTAATGGCAATTTATCAAAAAATTGACCTACTTGTTCACGTACAAGTGGCATACGAGTAGAGCCACCTACCATAACAACTTCTAATACTTCTTCATTTGTTATACCCGCATCTTTGACTGTACGACGACATGCGCGCAGTGTCTTTTTAACCAATGGCGTAGCTAATTCATTGAATAACTCTTTAGTTACTTCAACAGTGTGGCTTTGCTGTGCAAACTCTAATACAACATTTACTTTTTTATACTGGCTTAGTGCTTCTTTACATGCTTTTGCTTTACTCATAAACAAACGCAAAGTTGGGGCATCTAATTCATTGTGCGCAGTTTGCTGTTTAAAGTATTCAACTAATAAAGCATCAAAGTCATCACCACCTAGGCTAGCATCTCCGCCAGTTGCTAATACTTCAAATACACCTTTAGATAACCGTAAAATTGAGATATCAAATGTGCCGCCGCCCAAATCATAAACAGCAATAATACCTTCTTGCCCAGAGTCTAAACCATAAGCTACGGCTGCAGCAGTTGGCTCGTTTAATAATCTTAGTACATTTAAGCCAGCTAATTCAGCTGCATCTTTAGTACCTTGACGTTGTGCATCATCAAAATGCGCTGGCACAGTGATCACCGCCCCAGTTATATCATCGCCGCCAAAAGAGTCTTGGGCACGATTTTTTAAGGTTTTTAAAATTTCACTTGATGCTTGGATCGGGTTGATTGGGCCTTGACAAGTTTCAATATTAAAAATGCCATTTTGCTCTGATAGTTTATACGGTAATTGCGCATATTCAGCTTCGATATCTGCTTTTGATTTACCTAAAAAACGCTTCACTGATACTAAGGTATTTTCAGCATCTAAAGCAGCATTTTTAAATGCATTAGCACCCACTTCAATGCCATCTTGCGTATAGTGAACAACTGAAGGTAACATCACCTGATTATCTTTATCAGCTAAAGTTTTTGCTTCACCGCTTAAAACTGTTGCGACTAATGAATTGGTTGTACCTAAGTCAATTCCAATCGCTAACTTATGTTGGTGAGGTGCCGCGCTCTGCCCCGGCTCAGCAATTTGCAATAATGCCATTTAAAATACTGCCATTTTAATGTTATACGTTAATCATTAAATAAAGAGTCTTCAACCCTTTCAAGTTCATCACGTAATTTATAAATAAATTTTAGTTTACGCACTATATCTGCCGCACGCTCTAGTTCTGCTAATTCAGTTTGATTTATCAAAGCTTTTAGTTGCTGATGAAAATCGTTTTCAAGCGTTTTAATTTCTTTATCAAATGCTTCTATTGCTGCATCAGGATCATTTGCAGAACTAATATCTTCAAGTTCTTCTCTAAGCTCCATTTGCTGCATCAAAAACATTGGGTCTTGCAATGTTTGTTGCTCAGCTCGAATATCAACACCACGCTCGGCTAACATATATTCAGCGCGTTTTAGTGAATGTTTTAAGACATGTAATGCATCGTTAATTTCTGCTGATTTTTGCACTGCAAGTAATTGTTCTTTACTACTATTATGCGCAAATTTATCCGGGTGCACTGCTTTTTGTAATTGTAAATAAGCTTGGTTTAACAAAGCCAAATCAATATTAAAATCAACTGGTAAAGAAAATAGCTCAAAGTACTTCATTTAAAACCTTTAACTTAATTTAAAGCTGTATCAATAAAAACAGCAAAGCCTCAATATAAGTTGAGGCTCTTATTTCACTATCATATTTTACAAGAAATACTTGTCCACATATTAAATGTAGAATAAAAATATGCTAGTTTTGTGATATCACTATACGGTGAAGCTTTCACCACAACCACATTCGCCACTTTGATTTGGATTTACAAATTTAAAGCCTTCGTTCAAGCCTTCTTTTACAAAATCCAATTCAGTGCCATCAATATAAACAAGGCTTTTAGCATCAACAATAACTGTTACACCATCATGTTCAAATGTTTCATCGCCTTCAGCAAGTTCATCAACAAACTCCAGAACATATGCTAAGCCTGAACAACCCGTGGTTTTGATACCTACACGCAAGCCGATACCTTTGCCACGATTATCTAAAAATGATTTAACGCGCGCTGCTGCTGCGTCTGTCATAGTGATTGCCATACTAATGCCCTGCTTTTATTTGTTAACTTACTTATTGATTATGCTTAGTTTTATAATCTGTGATAGCTGCTTTAATTGCATCTTCAGCTAAAATAGAACAATGAATTTTAACCGGTGGTAATTCTAATTCAGCAGTGATATCAGTATTTTTGATTTCAGCAGCTTCATTAATTGTTTTACCTTTAACCCATTCAGTTACTAATGATGATGATGCTATTGCACTACCACAACCATAAGTTTTGAATTTTGCATCTTCAATAATGCCATCATCAGAGATTTTAAGTTGTAATTTCATTACATCGCCACAAGCTGGTGCGCCCACCATGCCTGTTGCTACACTTGGATCATTTTTATCAAATGCGCCAACGTTTCTTGGGTTCTCTACGTGATCTAATACTTTATCGCTATAAGCCATGCTTATTACCTCTATTACTATTCATTTCAGACCACTATTAATTGCTACGGTTAATAGTGGCTAGTGGGCATTCACCCATTAATGTTCTTTTAAATTAGTGACCAGCCCACTCAACAGTATCTAAATCGATACCGTCTTTAAACATTTCCCATAGAGGAGACATATCACGTAACTTACCAATTGAACTATTTAATAATTTAATTGTGTAATCAATTTCTTCTTCAGTTGTAAAACGACCAATACTGAAACGAATTGAGCTATGTGCCAACTCATCGTTACGACCAAGTGCTCTTAAAACATAAGATGGCTCAAGGCTCGCTGAAGTACATGCAGAACCTGAAGAAACAGCGATATCTTTTACAGCCATTAATAATGACTCACCTTCAACATAGTTGAAGCTAATATTTACAATGCCTGGTACTGATTGATCAGGTGTGCCATTAAAGTAAACTTCTTCAAGTTCACTTAACATGCCATCAATTAAGCGTTTACGAAGCTTAGATATATGAGCATGATCAGATTCAAATTTTTCTTTTGCTACGCGGAAAGCTTCACCCATACCAACAATTTGATGTGTTGCTAAAGTACCTGAACGCATACCACGTTCATGGCCACCACCGTGCATTTGTGCTTCTAAACGCGCACGTGGCTTACGACGCACATATAATGCGCCAATACCTTTAGGACCGTATATTTTATGTGCTGAGAAAGACATGAAATCAACTTTTAATTCTTTTAAGTCAATTGCAACTTTACCCGCGCTTTGTGCGCCATCTACGTGGAACATAATTTTGCGTTCGCGACACATTTCACCAATAGTCACGATATCTTGAATAACACCTAGCTCATTATTAACATGCATTACACTTACAAGTACTGTGTCATCACGCATTGCATCTGCTAGCTTTTGTAAATCTAATAGGCCGTTATCTTCAACGTCCATATAAGTTACTTCAAAACCTTGGCGTTCTAATTCACGACAAGTATCAAGTACCGCTTTATGCTCTGTTTTAACTGTAATGATATGCTTACCTTTACTTTTTGAGTAAAAGTTTGCAGCACCTTTAATTGCAAGGTTATTTGACTCTGTAGCACCTGATGTTAATACGATTTCACGTGGATCTGCATTGATTAAAGCAGCAATGTCGTGACGTGCTTGATCAACAGCTTCTTCAGCTTGCCAACCAAAACGGTGAGAACGCGATGCAGGGTTACCAAAATTTCCGTCCATTGTAAGACATTCAATCATTTTTTCTGCAACACTCGGATCTACCGGTGTAGTTGCTGCGTAATCTAAATAAATTGGTAACTTCATTTTTTATCTGCTCCGGTCCTGCTTATAATTGATAACTAATTTGAATATTTTCTAATTGTGCAATGGCCTCACTCAAATGTGAGTCTTGGCGCATTGAAACTGCTTGAACATCACTTTGGGTTACTAATTCGCCCAAAGTAATATTATCTAAAAATTCTTTAATTCTACTACTTAACTCTAACCAAAGATTATGTGTTAAGCATTGTGACCCACCTTGGCAATTTCCTTTACCTTGGCATTTTGTTGCATCGACAGATTCATCAACGGCCGAAATCACATCGCCAACCGAAATAGTTTCGGCTTCTTTACCTAATAAATATCCACCGCCGGGACCTCTAATAGAGCGTACTAAGCCATGTTTTCTAAGGCGAGCAAATAACTGCTCTAAATATGAAAGTGAGATTTCTTGACGTTCTGATATATCAGATAGCGATACGGGACCCACTTGAGAATGTAATGCAACATCAAGCATTGCAGTAACTGCATATCTGCCTTTTGATGTTAATTTCATTTGAGCCCCCAGAATTAAACAATTTTGAATGGCGAATTTTAATTACCTGACTAACATAGTCAAGTATTATATTACCATTACGACTAAATACCCGACTAATTTGCTCAGGTATTGTTACATTCTAAATACCTGAGTAAATTAGTCAAGTATTATCCTCATGATTAAATTTCAGGTTTAAACTGTTTAAACCTTAATTTGGAGCTGTAATATTTGTAATAAGAATTGGAATCTTTGTTATAAATTTTGGGCCGGTACTCATAGTCACTATTCTATAAATTACTCAACCCTCAATGTTTTCCATCAAGGGCCAAGTATGTTTATTAGAATAGTCAGGCTATTTAAATATGAGTTTAAAATGAGCTATAAAGACAGCTAAGCAGATCTATTTTTTTATCGTTTTACCAATAGAAGATAAAATTCCACGCAAAATATTTAGCTCTACTTCTTCAGGGCGTGCACGATTAAATAAACGACGTAGTTTAGTCATAACAATACCAGGATGCTGTTTTATAATAAAACCAGTATCATTTAATGTTGTTTCTAGGTGATCGTAAAATAATTCCATTTGCTTTGAACTTGGGTAGTTACTTTCATCTTCAACAACTGCTTCAGTTGGATTATCAATTTCTTGTGATGCTAAATATGACATACGCACTTCATAACATAATGTTTGCACAGCCATAGCTAGATTCAATGAGCTATATTCAGGATTAGCTGGAATACACACATGATAATTACACAGTTGCAATTCTTCATTTGATAAACCACTGTTTTCACGACCAAAGACTAAAGCAACAGGACCAGACTTAGCGCCTTCAATCATTTTTTCACCACACTCTCTTGGCTCAACCATAGGCCAAGATAATGTACGTGAACGAGCACTTGTGCCGATTACTAAAGAACAATCAGCTATTGCCTCTTCTAAAGTATCAACGACAACTGCATTACCTAATACATCGGTTGCCCCTGCAGCTAATGCGGAAGCATGACTGTCAATTTCATTAACAGGATCAACTAAATATAATTTAGACAACCCCATAGTTTTCATTGCTCTAGCTGCAGAACCTACATTTCCGTTATGTGATGTATTTACTAATACGACTCTTACTTCATTTAAAAGCATGATTTAAGTTATTCCGAACAATTCATTTAATTACGTAAATTCTACCATAATTAATAAAATCGTCAGCTATTAGATTTCTTTTAAAAAATAATCGGTTTAAATTATTGATTAAATGTTAAACAATGCAATAATTCAAAAATGCTATTTACTTTAGTATAAAAATCGCTAAAATAGCGCGGCTAAATCACAGTGTGATTTATTGTTCTTTTACATACATAATCCAAAGGTATACTTATGCATCCTATGTTAAACATTGCGATCCGTGCTGCGCGTAACGCTGGTAAAGTTATTGTTCGTGCTTTCGAAGAGCCAAACAAAATTGAAGTACAACAAAAAGGTAGCAATGACCTTGTAACAAACATAGATAAAGATGCTGAAGCAGTTATCCGTGAAACTATCTTAAAATCTTACCCTGATCATAGCATCGTAGGTGAAGAGCTAGGAGAGCATAAAGGTAAGAGCACTGAATACCAATGGATTATTGACCCAATTGACGGCACTTCAAACTTCGTTAAGGGTATCCCACACTTTGCAGTTTCTATTGCTCTTAAAGTTAAAGGTCGTTTAGACCAAGCCGTTATTTACGATCCAATTCGTGGGGAGTTATTCACTTCTTCTCGTGGTCAAGGCGCACAATTAAACAGTAAGCGTTTACGTGTTTCAAAAGCAAACGAGCTTATGGGCACTATTATAGCTACTGGTTTCCCTTGTAAGCATAAGCATCATTTAGAGGCTTACACTAAAAGTTTCCAAGCATTATTCACACAAACTGCAGATATGCGTAGCTCTGGCTGTACAGCACTAGATTTAGCTTATGTTGCAGCTGGTCGTGTTGATGCATTTTATGCTATTGGAACTAAACCATGGGAAACTATCGCTGGTCAACTTATTGTTAAAGAAGCTGGCGGTCTATTAATGGACTTTACAGGCGGCAATAACTACAACGAAAGCGGTAACTTAATTTGTGGTTTCCCTAAATTATCACAGGCTATCGTTAAAGAAATTCGTCCACATTTAACAGATACATTATTACGTTAATTGAAACGATAAAAATAGATATTAAAAAAGGAGCCTAAGGCTCCTTTTTTGTTTTAATTAATACTATTCCAGTTAATTAGCTGGTCACTTAATTATCAGAATTAAAACTCTTTTAATTGATTTCTACGATAACCAATAGCTATCAACAAAATTAAAATCCAATATAAACTACCACCACTACCTCCTTTTTCAGGATCTGGTGAAGGAATAGGTTCTGTCACTTCTTTTTCTGATACCGTTACTTTTATTATACCAATAGCTTGTGCGTTAAAAGAGTCTTTAATGGTATAGCTAATTTCATCTACGCCAATAAAGTCATTATTTGGAATATACGTCAGCGTATTATCAGTATTAATAGCCACACTACCGTTTTGCGCTACCCCAGATACAAGATTTAGTTGATCATCTTCAGGATCACTGTCATTTTCAAGTACCTTAATTATTACAGATTCACCCTTAAATGTTGTTGCAACATCATCGACTGTTAATGGCGCTTTATTAGCGATAACATCAATGATTACTTCAGCAAAGTCAGCACCGCCTTTACCATCTGAAATTGCATAAACAAGGGTTTCAGTACCTACAAAGTCATTCATAGGTTTATAATACAATTGATTTTCAATGATGGATACTTCTCCTAACACGGCATTCGCAGGATTAATAATTAAAGCATCATTATCTCTATCGGTATCATTAGCTAAAGCATTTATCGTGATAGCTGTATTAACTCTAGTTTGAGCTGCATCATCTACAGCTACAGGCTGATGATTACCATCATAAATAACCGCAACACCGCTAGGATCTACAATCGTACCATTAACTAATTGATCAACATCGTTAGGCCCACCATCTGATATCTGAACTTGCACACACCAATAACCTGCAATTAACCCTAACTCCCAAATCTCAGAGCCTGGAGGAGGACAATATCCATAATCACCTGAAGTAGAAAACACCTTATCTTGACTTGTTATAACAAAGTTTTGCCAATCTCCACTCGCAAGTTGTTTACGGTATAAAGCGTTTGCAGGAATGGGATTAAGTTGTGGAAAAACAATTTTATAACTTTGATCTGTAGGTGATAATCCCTCAACAATAAAGTCATAAACACCACCTGTATTTAAAGCATCGATATCATCAACAGCACCGTTTTCAATCAAAGCACCCGTAATATCGCCATCTATTGCTTTATCACCTAAACGCAAGCAGCCTGCACCTTCACCTTCGATTAAGAAATTACCAGTACTTTTTAAATTTGAAGGTAAAACATTACACTCATTTATCGAATCTAAATAATCAACAATACCATCGCTATCACTGTCATTTAGCCCTTCAACATTATCAGGAATACCATCTAAATCAGTATCTGAACCATCTAAGTCAGCAGCCTCAGGCTCTAATTTGACTGTAATATGCTTAGTCAAAATACTTTCTTGTGTACTTGAATCTATTAAAGTTAAATTAAGCTGATAATTTCGGGTATTTAGTTGGCTAGGATCGAAACTAAAAGTAAAGTCTGAATTATCTGTATCAGTTAATAACAACTCAGTATTAGTCCAGCTATATTGATATTGTTGATTATGATCTGGATGTTCAACTTCAGCACTTATCACTATTAATCCATTTTCTTTATTCACAATGGTACTTTGAATATTATCTTGTTCAACTTTAAGATTAACCAGAGGCAAAATATCATCTTCAGTAATGGTAATAGTGTGTGAAGACTGAACACTTCGATTAACACCATTACCTAACGAAATAATAACCGTCTCATCCTCTTCATCTAATTCATCTTCAAAAACATTAAACGATATTTCACCTACAGTACCTGACTCTATAAATAAAGTGCCATTAGATAAATCATGATCGATATACGTTTGGGCTGTACCACTGACTTTATAGGGAATTGCGAGTGGGTAGCTAGCCGATAGGCCATTCAACTTCACTTCAACAGTAACAGCAAAACCTTCCTTTGCATTTTGCTCTTTAGGTAAAGATATTAAAGGTGCTACAGTTACTTTTTGACTAGTAACCGCTATTTGATTATTACTATCAATTGTTTGCCAAAAAACAGTGCTAACACCCGGTTTAAAGAAAACGTTTTTATCTTTTAATGTAACAGGTAAAGAGCTGCCATTTTTATCTACCGCAGTTGCTGTGCCTAGTTCAACTTCAGTAAAGAGACCTGAAGCATCAACTTCAATATCGTTAGGCTTAGTAATTACTGGTAACTCATTTTCTGGCATATTGATATCAACTAAAACAAGTGCTGAATCTTCACCACCTAAACTATCAGAAACCTGATATTCAATAACCGCTGTACCATTTAAGCCCTCTAGTGGGGTGTAAGTTAAAATACTATCAACCCAAGATACTGAACCTGTTTGTGCATTGGCACCTATAATTTTCAGATTATCACCATCAATATCACTATCATTATTAAGTACCATGATATTAAATGTCTGCCAATTACTTCTAGATACGCGATCGTTATTAGCTAATGGCGCATCGTTTACGGGGTCAACCATAACATCAATTATGATAGGTTCTGATTTTGCAATACCGTCTTGTACTTCAAAAGTGAAACTGTCATCGCCATTAAAGTCACCATTTGGGGTATAAGCTAAAAATGGAGGTTGACCACTGACTATACCATTCGGTGGGTTTTTTATAATTTTGAATATCAAGTCTTGGCTATCAATATCACTACCTGTTAATTTAAATGATATAGATTCATCTTCTAATACTTGTAAAGATTGCTTATCTCCAATCGGAATATCATTAACAGCTTTAACATCCAAATATGTCGTTATAATATCTGAATCCAAATCACCATCACTTGCTTTAAAGGTAAAGCTATCTTCGCCAAAATAGTTTGCAATCGGTGTATAACTTAAATTAGGTAATTCTCCCGTTAAAACCCCATTTTTAGGCTGAGAAATCAGCGTGTAACTAATATTATCACCTTCAATATCTGTTGCTGATACTGTGAAGTTTGTAATTTGATCTTCTATTGCAAAAATAGTTTCTTCGTTGCCAACTGGCGCATCATTAACGGCTTCAACATTAATAGAGATAGTTGCATTAGTTGAATCTAAAACACTATCATTGACTTTAAAAGTAAAGCTATCTTCACCAAAATAATCTTCATTGGGTTGATAAACAACATTAGGGGCATCCCCCGTTAAAGTACCATTTGTAGGTTCTGACATTAAGGTATAAATTAAATTATCTCTATCGGGATCAGTTCCTTTTAATTCTATTGCTAATGCCTTATCTTCTTTAGTAGATACAGTTTCAGCTACAGAGACCGGAGCATCATTAATATTATTAATTTGAATATAAACAGCAGCTGTTGATTTACCATCTTGATCGTCACTGACCTGATACATAAAGAAATCTTCTCCAGCATAATCTAATTGCGGTGTATAAGTGACTTTTCCACTAGCACTAACCTCAGTAGTACCAAATTTTGCTGCAGTCGTAACAATCACAGAGTGAAGTACCAATTGCCCATCTATGTCTTGATCATTTTCCAAGACATCAATTACAACAGCGACCTCTTCATCAGTTTGTGCTTCATCATCATTACTTAAAGGGTTATCATTCACAGTTTCTACAGTTAAAAGCACCGTAGCTATATTTGACTCTGCATTTAGGTCATCTGTTATTTGATACGTAAAACTATCACTACCAAAGAAATTTTCATTTGGGCTATAGGTCAATTGTAATGTTGAAGTATCAATAATCACACTACCTTGAGTGGGTGCTTCTAAAACCTTTATTGATTTAATAGTACCATCTACATCTGAATCATTGCCTATTGCGTTAATATCTAGCGGAATATCTTCTTTGAGTACTACAGTGTCATTAACAGCTATTGGTGCATCATTTATGCTAGTAACGCTTACATTCACATCAGCTTCACTAGATAATGCATTTTCAGTATCTTTAACTGTGTAGGTAAATGTATCTAAACCAAAATAGTCTTTATTTGGGGTATAAATCACACTGCCATCTGATTGAACCTCTACACTACCATTTTTTGGCATTACCACTAATGCAACGCTAGTGATATCCATAGAGCCATCAATGTCTTCATCATTATCAAGCACTTTAACTCTTACACTTGTATCTTCTTCTGTGGTTACTTCATCATTAACGGTTCGAGGCGCATCATTATTGCCTGAAATATTGATACTAACACTTGCTGTATTTGATACCGCACCATGAATATCACTGACAGTATATTCAAAAATATCACTTCCAAAATAGTCATCATTCACTTTATACGTGATTAAACCATTGCTATTCACTGTCGTACTACCAAAAGCAGCCTGAGTAGTCACTGCAACTGTACTGCTACTAATTTCTGCGATGTTATCAACATCTGTATCATTAGTTAAAACCGCTATCACTACCGTATTGTCTTCTGTTACGCTTGTCGTATCATTAACCGCAATCGGTGCATCATTCACACTATTAACCGTTATAGTTACTGGCGTTGCACTGGAAACTGTTCCTCTTAGATTTGTTACAACATAGCTAAATGTATCTAAGCCAAAATAATTATCATTTGGCGTATAAGTCACAATTCCATTTACAGTATTTACAGTAGTTGAGCCATTGGTTGGAGCAGTAACCACAGTAACACTGGCAGGGTTTAAGTCATTACCTAAACCATCATCATTACTCAGTACATCAATTAAAACTTGGTTATCTTCGTTAACAGAAACGATATCTGCTTGAGTTTCATTATCATCATCAAGAATAAATACAGTTTGTTGCTGTACCCCACTTTCGACACCACCATTAACACTTGTGATATCAATGATAATGCTTTCATCTGATTCTTCATTAGTATCTTGAATAGCAGTTAAATTAGTTGAGCCAGTTGTTTGGCCTTGGGTAATTGTAATAGTTGAATTTGGAGTTATATAATCGCTACCGCTTGTTGCTGTACCAGAGTAAGTTAAAGTTATTGTGACGTCTTCAAATGTTGCTTGGTTCAAGGTTGCTGTAATTTCTGTAAAACCTGTCGCTTCAGCAATTGAAGTTGCATTAACATTTAAACTAACATTAGCGGTTTCATCATCTACTAATGTAACTGTTTGCTGTTGTACACCACTTTCACTACCACCAATGACACTCGCAATGTCGATAATAATCGTTTTATTACCTTCTATTGTGGCATTATCTATCGCAGTAATACCTGTATCCGCATTTGCAGATAAAGCGCCGGCTTGAACTGTGATAGAGCTACTTGGTGTATTGTAATCGACAGCTCCTGAAGCTGCTGTTCCTGAGTAAACTAAATTAACAATCACATCTGCATAGGTTTCATTACTTAAAGTAGCAGTGATGTTTGAGGAGCCATCTAGTTCAGATACCGTATTTGAAGCGACTGATAATAGAACAACTGGTGCTGACTGTGCATCAGTGATAGTAACTGTTTGCTGAACGGTTGTGCCAACGGTACCTTCAGATACACTATCTAAAGTTATAATTACCGTTTCATCAACAGCTGCATCATGTAGGTTATCGACTCTGCCGGTAATGGAAATTGATGATGAAGTACTCAATTGAGGAATTAAAATACTGTCTAACTTTGTATAATCCACATCTACCGTTGCAGTTCCTGAAAATGACAAACTAGCATTTATTGATGCTGGCCATTGATTATTTAAACTGCCACTCAAAGTTGCTACGGCATTAGATACGCCGCTATTTTCTAAAATAGAATTTGAAGAAACACTTAAGTTCACTTCTGGATAATTTGCATAAATCGCATCTGCGTTTTGTGCAATAGCTGTTGTATATTGATTACTTTGAATATTACCACTATCTTGTAAAATCACATCGACCGAAATATCTGCACCACTAATGACATCATTACCACCATCAGCAATAACATAAGCAGCAGAATAGTTATTATTTCCTAGATCAGCGAAATTAGTTAAACTCACACCGTTAACCGCGCCTGACACAAGCGTTAAACCAGTCTGATCTGCAAAAATTGTTACAGTAACACTATCGCCAACTTTATGAATGGAATTAGGTAAAGAAACACCTGTAACAATAGGGGCAGCATTAACCGATTGAGAATTAAAACCAGATAATAATATGATTAACAAAATCGTAAATGGCAGTATTTTCATAGTTTTCACTTTTAGATGAAATAAGTAATTAGCTTTCGTTATTAACTTTTAAAATATAATTTTAAGTGCTATTGGCTAAATATATGAGTCTGAATTTAAATTATCACCTCATAACCAAGCTTTCAATCGAAAACGATAAGCTATAAATCATGCAAGAAAGAAACCAATAAAAGTAATTACTGCCAATATCTTATATATTAATTAATAAAAAATTTAGATATTGAAAGGATTTAACACTCTATATTTCGGGGCTTAAGTAAAGTTAAGCACTCTTTGGTAATAATTTATCAACATTAAATATAGGGAAGTCGGGTGGTGTTTGAGGGAGTTTTATTGGCCTTTGCAATAAATAGCCTTGCATTAGATTAATGCCTAAGGTTTTCAATAATAATAGCTCTTCATCTCTTTCGATACCTTCAGCAATCACTTGTGTACCAGTTTCCTTTGCTAATTCAATAATCATTTTCAAAAAGGTTTTTTTTACAAAACTCTGATCGCAACGATCTATGAAATACCTGTCAATCTTCACAATATCAGGTAATAACTCTGACCACTGCTTTAATCCAGAGTAACCTGCACCTAAATCATCTATGGCAATGGCAAAACCTAACTCCCTATAATGCTGAATTGTTTGTTTGAATAATGCATCATCGGCAACTTTTTCTTGTTCTGTCACTTCAATAATTACACGATTTGTAGCGAGATCATTTTGCGCTAACAGATTTAGTGTTTCTCCTTTCGGGTGAGCGGGATCTAATAAAACATTAGGACTTACGTTTAAAAGAAGCTTGCCCTCTAGCTTTAAATTAGCAAAATTTACTATCGCTTTTTTACGACATAATAGCTCTAGTTCTGATATTTTTTGCTCTACTGATGCGAGTTTGAATAATGCTTCAGGTGATTCTAATACTGAATTTTCAGGACCTCGACTTAATGCCTCATATCCTAAAATAGTTTTATTACCAAAATCAAAAACTGGTTGAAATACAGTTGTGATCATTTCGTTTTTAATTATCTCAGTAAAAAAATCTGCATCAGAGCGCATAACTATGTACCTAATTTATTTGATGCTATGATTGTATGAAATTTACATGACAGTTTTATTGCAAAAAAAAGCGACTCAATTGAGTCGCTTATAAAAGGTCGATAAATTTAGAAATGCTTATGGCATTTCATCAAATTCAGCACCTTCTTTTTCAACTACTTCAGGTATCATATCGTGTTTACTTACACCTAGTGCTACTGCTACTGCACTTGCAACATAAATAGAAGAATAAGTACCAACAAATACACCAAATAATAATGCTGTAGCGAAACCATGAATGATTTGGCCACCCCAAACAAATAAGGCAATTAATACAAGTAATGTTGTGATTGATGTAACTAATGTACGATTAAAAGTTTGCGTTAGAGACATATCAATAATTTCTAACGTATCGTCAATACGCACTTTACGGAAGTTTTCACGAATACGGTCAGATACAACAATCGTATCATTCAATGAATAACCAATTACCGCTAAAATCGCCGCTAATACCGTTAAATCAAACTCTAAACCCAGTAATGAGAACAGACCAACAGTCAAAATAACATCATGCGCAAGTGCTGCAACAGCACCTAAAGCAAAGCGCCATTCAAAACGCATAGCAACATAGATTAAGATACAAATAAGCGCAGTCAGCATAGCTAAGCCACCTTGCTCTTTTAAATCTTCACCTACACTTGGACCTACAAACTCAATTCGACGCATTTGTGCATTTTCATCAACAAGCATCATCGCATCCATCAATTGATTACCTATGACTTCTGCTTTTACGTCTTTTCCACGCTCTGCTAATCGAATTAATACATCCGTACTAGTACCGAACAGCTGTAATGATGCATCAGGGAAACCATTTTCAGATAATACTGTACGGATTTTATTTAGATCGGCTGGTTGTGAAAAACCAACCTCTACAGATGTACCGCCTGTAAAATCTAAGCCAAGCTCTAATCCTTTACCAAAAAATATACCGATTGAAGATATCATCAATATGGCCGAAAATATCATGGCGATTTTACGTTTCGCCATGAAACCTATCGTGCCTTTAACATTTAATAATTGCATGTATATTCTCTCTTATATCGACAGCGTATCTAGGCGTTTTCCACCCCAGATCAAGTTAACAACGGCACGAGTACCTACTATCGCAGTAAACATCGACGTTAGAATACCTATTGCAAGTGTCACAGCAAAACCAGCTATCGGACCAGTACCTACAGCGTACAAAATCACAGCTGCAATTAATGTTGTAATATTGGCATCTAAAATTGTACTAAAGGCACTGTTATAACCTTCATGAATAGCTTGCTGTGGACTACGCCCTTCAGCTAACTCTTCACGTATACGTTCGAATATAAGCACGTTAGCATCAACGGCCATACCAACTGTCAGTACAATACCTGCAATACCTGGCAAAGTTAACGCGGCATCAGGAATAAGTGACATTACACCAAATATCAGAACAAGATTTGCAGCTAGCGCTAAGTTAGCCACTAAACCAAATTTACGGTAATACATAAACATAAATGCAAGTACTAAAGCAAAACCTAATACAACAGCTGTCATACCTTTTTCAATATTTTCTTTACCTAAGCTTGGACCAACAGTACGCTCTTCAACAATTTGAATTGGCGCTACAAGTGCACCGGCACGAAGTAATAAACTTAAAGTATGTGCTTC
The DNA here is from genome assembly GCF_018860845.1 of Pseudoalteromonas sp. C2R02. Taxonomy (NCBI): domain Bacteria; kingdom Pseudomonadati; phylum Pseudomonadota; class Gammaproteobacteria; order Alteromonadales; family Pseudoalteromonadaceae; genus Pseudoalteromonas; species Pseudoalteromonas sp. C2R02. The sequence goes on from NZ_JAHKQC010000029.1 coordinate 144,459, forward strand.
AGCTGGATTATCTAAACCTGTAATACGGAATGAACGGCCTAAGCGAGCTTGAATAGTTGCGACATTAATAACTTCTTCAACCTTGATAGGTGGCAATGCTTTGCCATTTTTATCTTTTTTACCAGACGGTTTATATTCGATAAAAACAGTTGCCATGCGCTTACCTTGAGCTGTTTTAGTAAAGGCTGACATTTTATTTCCGCCCTTACTGTCTAACTGAATATTAACCTGTGGGCGACCATTTTCATCATTACCAGACTGTGCGCCAGTAATATGAGAGCCACCTAAAATAATACGTTTTTTCAGTAAAACAGGGTAACCTTGACGATGCATGATAATTTCAGAACCTGGTGGTACACGACCTGCAGCTGCGTCACGTACATCTGAATTTTCGTCAACTAAGCGAAATTCTAGAATAGCTGTAGCGCCTAAAATCTCTTTGGCACGTGCAGTATCTTGAATACCTGGTAATTGTACAATTATGCGTTCAGCACCTTGACGCTGTACATTTGGTTCAGCAACACCAATTTGATTTACACGATTACGAATAATTGTTTCATTTTGCTTGATTGCATAAGTTTGTATTTCTTTTAATTTGATATCACTTAAGCTAACAACAAATGCTAAATCATTACTGCGATCATCAGTAAATATGTAATCTCTATAACTATCTTTTAAGAATCTTTCCGCTTTATCTTTTAGCTCAGCAGTACGCATTACAACTTGTACTTTATCTTGGCCACTTACACGACGGATCGTTCTATAACGAATTTTTTCACCACGTAAGTCACTGCGAAAATCTTGAACCATAGTTTCCATAGATTTATTAACGGCAGTTGCCATATCCACTTCCATCGTGAAATGAACACCACCGCTTAAATCTAGACCTAGCTTCATAGGTGAACCACCTAAACTTGCTAACCATTTAGGTGTATCTGGTATCATGCTAATTGCAGATATATAACCATCACCCAAAACATCCCTTAAAACATCTTGTGCTTTAAGCTGTGAATCTACATCTTTAAAACGGATTAAAACTTGATCTTTAACCAGTTCAGACGATTTTAATTCTATATTATTATCAGTCATCGTTTTAGATACAGTATCTAAAACAGCTAAATCGGCTGTTGCGCCTTTTGCACCTGATATTTGTATTGCCGGATCACGACCATACAAGTTTGGAGATGAGTATATTAAACCAATAATCACTATCGCCAATACCATCAAGTACTTCCATAATGGGTACTTATTCACCTGTTGTATCCTTCTTATTTTTTATAAGTAGGCTATAAATAAAAATTTATAGCCTAAGTTAAACTATTGTTTAACACACAAATCATCTTATAAAGATTTCATTGTGCCTTTTGGTAACACAGCTGAAACTGCTGATTTTTGTACAGTAACTTGTGTTTGGTCATTTAAAGCAATTACTACAAAATCTTTATCATCAGCAACTTTAGAGATTTTGCCTACTAAGCCACCTTGCGTAAGTACTTCATCGCCTTTACCAAGTGCGCTCATTAATGATTTATGCTCGTTAACACGCTTAGCTTGTGGGCGATAAATTAAAAAATAAAATACTAAGCCGAAAAGCGCTAGCATAATTAACATTTCGTAACCGCCACCTGGCGCTGCTGCTGGCGCATCAGCTGCGTATGCATTTGACATAAAAAAACTCATAAAAACCTCTTTAGTATTACTATTTTTGAATATGTTATAGATTGGGCTTGTGCCCATAAATTACAAGGCAGCAAAGCTGCCTTGTCGCTTAATTAAGTATTTTCTTTTAGTTCTGGTACTTCTTGGCCTCGAATGGCATAAAAGTTTTCAACAAATTCAGTTAATTTACCTTCACTGATTGCATCACGTAAACCTTGCATCAGGCGCTGATAATAACGTAAATTATGAATTGTATTCAATCGCGAACCTAAAATTTCATTACATTTGTCTAAATGGTGTAAGTATGCACGAGAGTAATTTTTACATGTATGACAGTCACACTCAGAATCAACTGGGCCTGTATCAGTTTTATGCACCGCATTACGGATTTTTACGATACCATCTGTAATGAATAAAAAGCCATTTCGTGCATTTCGTGTTGGCATAACACAATCGAACATATCGATACCACGACGAACTGCTTCTACTAAGTCTTCAGGTTTACCTACGCCCATTAAATAACGCGGTTTTTCTTCTGGCATTTTATAAGCACATTCATCAAGAATATTGATCATGTCTTCTTTTGGCTCACCAACAGATAAACCACCTAATGCATAACCATCAAAACCGATTTCTTCCAAACCCTTTTGAGATTGCGCTCTAAGCTCTGGATACATACCGCCTTGAATAATACCAAATAACGCAGCTGGACTTTTACCGTCTTCAACATTGTTATGCTCAGCTCTAGAACGCTTAGCCCAACGCTGAGATAATTCCATTGAATCTTTAGCTTCTTTTTCAGTTGCAGGGTACGGCGTACATTCATCAAATATCATTACAATATCTGAACCTAAATCACGCTGAACTTGCATTGATTTTTCAGGTGTCAGCATGATTTTGTCACCGTTTACCGGAGAGCTAAACATGACACCTTCTTCAGTGATTTTTCTCATTTTACCTAGGCTGAAAACCTGAAAACCACCTGAATCGGTTAAGATTGGCTTATCCCAGTTCATAAAGTCATGTAAATCACCGTGCTGTTTAATGATTTCAGTACCAGGACGAAGCATTAAGTGAAAAGTATTACCTAGACAAATATGCGCACCAGTTTCTTTTACTTCATCTGGCGTCATGCCCTTTACAGTACCGTATGTACCCACAGGCATAAAAGCAGGGGTTTCTACTACGCCACGATCAAAGATCAGGCGACCACGACGGGCTTTACCGTCAGTACGGTCTAATTCAAATTTCATTGTTACCTCGTTTGCCGGAAAAACAGTCCAACTAATTTAGGGATTATACGCTCAAAACATACCAAGATGCTTGAGTATAAACGCGCGATTTTACATGGTTTAGGGGGGCTGGTGCAAGTTAGATTCTATGAGTAGGTCAGTTAAAGGGTTTGAGTGTTTTATGCAAAAGATAAGTTACCGATAAATCGCTAACTTATCTTTAATGATTTTAATTTGGATTATTTTGTTTTTGGCTCTAAAAACATCGCATCACCGTATGAGAAAAAACGATATTTTTCATCTATCGCCACTTGATAAGCATGTTTTATATTATCAAAACCAGAAAATGCACTTACAAGCATTATTAATGTAGATTCTGATAAATGGAAGTTAGTGATCATCGCATCCACTAATTTAAATTCATAACCTGGATTAATGAATATATCTGTATCACCATAAAAACTAGTCAGCTCACCTTCTGACTTCATTGCTGCTGATTCTAAAGATCGTACTGAAGTTGTACCTACAGCAATAATACGTCCACCGCGTTTTTTAGTTGCTTTAATAGCCTCAACAACTGAATCTGGCACTTCAATATACTCAGAATGCATTACATGTTCGTCTATTGTTTCAACTTTTACAGGCTGAAAAGTTCCCGCTCCAACATGTAAAGTCACAAAGGCCATATCAACGCCTTTATCTTTTAATTTTGCCATTAAAGCATCATCAAAGTGTAAACCTGCAGTAGGCGCAGCAACAGCACCCGGCTTTTCACCGTAAACTGTTTGATAGCGCTTTCTATCTTTTTCAGTATCGGGACGGTCAATGTAAGGCGGTAAAGGCATATGCCCGATTTTATCTAGAATATCTAATACGCTTTCTTCCCCACTAAATTCAAGTTCAAATAAAGAACCTTGACGCTGAACCATAGTCGCCTTTGCAATGCCCTCTAAAATCAGTTCATTGCCAGGCTTAGGTGATTTACTTGCACGAATATGTGCGAGCACGCGATGTTCATCAAGCACGCGCTCAACTAACACTTCCACTTTACCACCTGAAGCTTTTTGGCCAAACATTCTTGCAGGGATCACTTTAGTATTATTAAAAATTAATAAATCATCTTTATTAACAAAATCTATCATGTCACTGAATACATGGTGAGCAAGTTTGCCAGTGTTACCATCAAGTTTTAATAAACGACTACTGCTTCGATCTTCTTTTGGAAATCTAGCGATCAGTTCATCGGGTAATTCAAAGCTAAAATCAGCTACACGCATCAGGTTTTATATCCTATCAATTAAAATGACTAAAATTTATTACGACTTACTCAAAGGAAATCTCATGCAAGCTATTCATCAGTTAACTCAAAGCTAAAATCAGCTACACGCATCAGGGTTCATATCCTATCTATTAAAAAGGCTCTTCTCAAAATTTCCGTTACTAGAAACAATCAGAGTAAGTAGATTAAAAATCGCGCCAATTTTAGAGATTCCCTTGCTTTAAAGCAACCTTTCATCGTGTTGCTCTTTTAAATTAGTTTCATTAGCATTATGCTAATTATCGATATAACTTCACTTACTAGAGGCTGCCAAGTATGGCTGTTCAGCTTAAACTATTGATCTTAGATACAAGCTTGAAACAACGAAATATAATAAAAAATGCGCTTGCGCACCTCAATGTATTTAAAGTATTAGAAGTAAAAAATAGTGACGAAGCACTATCTTTGTTAAAAAAACAGGCTGTCGACTTAATAATCACAGGATTAAATGTTGGTAACATAGATGGCTGGCGATTTGCTCGCATGATCCGATCAGGTCTATTAAGAACCCCTAAAAATACGCCTATCGTATTAACTGCCTCCAATCATTTTGAACGTATTGCTGATACTACAGCCCGAAGTTATGGTATTGATGCTGTGGTTACAGAACAAAAAATGCAGCAGTTGCCACAGATTTTAGCCAATGTACTTTCTAGTCATTTAGAAAAAAGTAGTCGATTAACCCTTCTATTAATAGAACCCAACCAACTTCAAGCTGATGAAATCTCACTTTACTTAAAAGATACTTTTATAGTTAGCCAAGTCACCAATGCTAAAGATGCAATGGCATTATTTCAGCAAAATACATATTCAATTATATTAATAAATTCAATAGCACAATTAATACCTTGCGCAGAAGATTTAGTTTCCTCATTCTTAACCGCAAAAGCAAACCAAGCAATTGTAACCATCATAGATACTGATGATGCTAATGTGGCAGAACAGCTTTTATTATCTGGAGTAAGTGATTTTATTCGCGTGCCATATAGCCAGCCTTTATTAAATAAAGTATGTGATCAAGCTGCTCGCCGAGAAGACTTTATGGTAAGTTATGCTGAGTTTGCTTCAAAGGTAGAGCAGTTAAGCCAAAGCCAGCAAAGATATAAAGATTTATTTTCAGCACACCAAAGAATATTGCATCATTTAAATACCGTAGTAATAGAATTAGATGGCCAAGGCACGATTCGATTTATCAATCCTGCCTGGGAGGCATTATTAGGCCATGACTTTAAAAGCAGTCTAACAAAAGATTTAAGCCAATTTTGTATCCAAGAGTTTAAAAATACATTACAAAATAGTATTGCAGCCATTTTAAGTGGACAGTTTGCTCAGCAAACTCTGCAGTTACAACTACAACACAAGTTAGGCCATCCTATTTGGGTTGAATGTCGTTTACAATCAATTAAAAGCGATAAAACCCGCACAAGCATTACAGCAAGCATAGATAACATCCATGAGCGTAAACAGGCTGAGTTTCAGTTACAGCATTTGGCTTTACACGATACATTAACGGGTTTACATAATCGTCACTACTTTGATTTATCACTTAATCAGTTATGCAAAGATACATTAGATAACAAACAACATGCATTACTCTATATCGATTTAGATCACTTCAAAGTTATTAATGATTCTTTGGGCCACCAACAAGGTGATATTGTACTTAAAAAAGCAGCTAAATTATTTCAACATGTGATAACTGAAGGTCATATTTTATGCCGTATTGGAGGTGATGAATTTGCAGTCCTGTTACAAGATATCGAATTATTAGATGCTTATGCGATTGCAGAAGACCTATGCCAATCTATCGAAAAATATCAATTTAAAACTCTAGATCGCGATTATTCTATGAGCTGCTCAGTTGGTTTAACGATGATTTCTAATTATAACAAAGATGCCAATGAATGCCTTAAACAATCTGATATTGCTTTATATGTTGCTAAAAATAGAGGCCGTAATTTAGTTCATTGCTTTAGTGCAAGTGACGATGATAGCGAAAAAATGATGTCAAAATTAGCTTGGACTCGCCAAGTAAGATTAGCATTAGAGCAAGATCAAATTGAGCTACACTTCCAACCTATTTGGGATTTTAAACAACATAAAGTTGCCTATTTTGAAACCTTGCTAAGATTAAGGATTAACGACGAACTAATATATCCAAATCAATTTATCCCTCCTTTAGAGCTTATATCTGATATGAACTTGTTAGATCACAGTGTTGTAAAAACTGCTATCTCAAATGCAGCACATCACCCTATACTCAATAAAATTGCAATTAACTTATCAGCGCAAGCATTTTCAGATGAAGGGCTACTCCCTTTAATTGAAGATACACTTAAGCACTATAAAGTTGATCCAAAAAGAATCGTTTTTGAAATCACTGAATCTGCAAGTATTAGTAACTTAACTGCAACGCGCACTATGATTGAACATTTAAAAATATTAGGCTGTGGATTTTCAATTGATGATTTTGGAACTGGTTTCAGTACTTTCAGTTATTTAAAACAACTACCTGCAGATCAGGTTAAAATTGACGGTTCATTTGTAAAAGATATGCTTAACGATCCAATAGATCTTGCCTTAGTAAAAGCAATTAAAGATATAAGCCACTCATTAAATAAAACATGTGTTGCTGAATTTGTCGAAGACTTATCAACTTTCAATGCTTTAAAAGATATTGGAGTTGATTATGCACAAGGATACTTAATTTCAAAACCCTTAAAGGCACAAGATATAGCTGAGCACTTAAAAAAAATAACACTTTTAAAAACAGCTAATTAAACTATTTAAAACATATTTTTTCATTTTTAAACCTTCTCAAATTGATACCTAGTCTATACTAAGTTGCAAAGGATATGATTTAATAATGAGGAGTCAGGAATGACAATGTTTATAGTATTACTATTGTTAGCTAACGGATTAATAGCCTATTACTGTTACTTAAACGCGAAACTTAAAGGGTACCCCGTCATTACCTTTTTAGTTTTAGGCACTTTACCCTATTTTAATTTAGTTGTATTAGTGTATTTACTTTTCTTACCTAATCTAAAAAACCATCCTGATATTGAAGAAAATAGCATTATAAGTTAATCAAAATTATCAGTATTTATAAAATCTGTACTATAAAACAACCCACCTTTTATCTTATAAAGATGGGTTGTTTTATATTATCAACTTAATATCACCAACCTAGATTACGCTATACTCTTCTCACTAATCTAAAAATGATAGTTAACTGATTTTTCTAGTAACTGAGCAGCATTAATATCGCCTACAACACATGATTTAATATCTTTTTTAGTAAAAATATAAATTGCATCACTTTTATTACTCCCTGCGTTTTTCAAAACAAAATTGACACTTTCACTATTTGGTAAATTTCTGAGTCCTGCACCATAGTCACATAAACTGATTGATAATGTTTTTTTAATCGTGGTTAAAGCTAATTGCTTTTTCTTTTGTGCTTTCGCTTGATTTTTGGTTTTGTTTTCACGAATAGTCTTTTTTAGCTTTTTCTGTTGTTTGTCTAGTTGCTTCTTTTGCTCTTTTAACTCTTTGACTTGAACTTCTAATTTACTTTTACGCTGTTCGAGTTCAGTTATATCTTCCTGATCAGCATTACGTCGCTCAAAGCTGATATCTCGCGCTTCTCTTTCTGTAGAGCGGATCTCATGATCAACATCTCGCTCTCGCTCAGCCAGCTCACGGATATGCTCACCAGTTTCAGCAATTGCCTCTAGCGCTGAGCTATAAGCCTCCCTTGAAATAGACAGTGCCTGCTCTCTTATCTCTTCTATTTGTGTATCATCAAAATCAAAGTCTATTGGCGCAACAGGTGCTACAGGCAAAATATTCGACCAACTAAAATTATTTTTACCAAAAGATCGTGCATCAAGCTTAAAAGTAATGCCTTGTGAAACCAAGTACTGTGATTCTATATGGCGCAAACCTAAGTTTTTATCTTCGGCAAACGATGCTTTTAAAATATTACTCATGATATTGATTTCTCTTTTGATTTTTTCTAAATCAACTGAAACCTCTTTTGAGTTCACTGTTGTGCTAAAAAGTGCAACAGCGAGGCCAGATAAGATAAACTTTTTCATATTATTGCTCCAATATTATATTTTGTGCGACTGCTGTTGAATCTTGATTTTCAACTTGCTCAGCCAAATCATTAAGTTGTAACTTGATCAGGGTTTGATCTTGATTTCTTTGTTCTTTCAAATAAGTAATCAAGGTATTAATATCTTCTCTGCGTTCAATACGTCCCGTATCAATTGCTTGTTGCGCCATTTTCCAAGCTTGTTGCGAATTGTCTTTTTGAATTTGACTCAGCATGTGTTTCAATTCATTAAATTGAAGTGCTTGCTTATCTGCTTGATTAAAAGTAATTGAAACTCCTTCATTTGAAATATCTAACTGTGCCTGAGTGACAACTAAAGTACACAAAACAAATGATATGGCTAACATCGCACCATTAAGCCAATTGAGGTTAAAACCAGTACCTTTAGCTGAAGGTTTTTCAAAAAAAGTCTGCTCTTTATTCCATTGAGGTACTTCAGTTTCTTTATATTCAATCTCTTGCGAATGCCATTGCCTCGCATTTTTATACATCTGGCTAAAAACAGGATCTTGTTGTAGCAACTTTTCATTACTCGCAGACAGCTCTCCCGTGTCTAACCAAGTATCAAATATTGTATTTAAATCAGGCATTAACTCACCTCCAAATGCGGCTTTAACTTATTAAGAGCACTATATAATCGAGACTTAACTGTATTACTTGAAACATCTAACTGTTGCGCTATTTGCTCAAAGGTATAATTTTGAAAAAACTTTAATTCAATCACATTTCTTTGTTCCCAAGGTAATTGAGACATCGCATTAATCACTTGTTCATTACTTTGAACTTTAAATAATGAAGCTTCTGGGCAATCTTTATCAGAGTCATTTATCAGTTCAGGTAAATCATCTAGTTGTTGGCAAACCTTGCGCTTTCGATAAAATTCTATGCAACGAAAATGTGCAATTCGTATTGCCCAAGTTTTAAAGCTACTATCAAAACGAAAACTATCTAAACTCTTGTAAATACTGATAAAAGCTTCTTGTAACATATCAACAGCATCATCAGGGTTTCCTAACATCCGTAAGCAGTAATGATAAATCGGCTTTTCAAACTCTTCGACTAACTTAAGCCAAGCCTTTTTATCTCCTTGTTTCGCTTTATTAATAAGCTTTTTTTCTGATTGAAAAAACACGTAGCTCCTAAGTTTTTTTCTTATTAGTCGACTTGCTAATAAAAAAAGTTTGGAAAAAAATAAAAAAAATTAAGATTGCACTAAACTTCTATTTAGCACCATGAACAAAATTGCCAGTAAACAAGGAGTAAGTATGTCATTAACACTCGACATGAGCCGAATAGATAGCGCATTAGAGGGGTTTACCATACCACCTAGGCCTGACATGTTAAAACAAGTTCAGGAAGAAGTTGAAAAAGATGAGCCTAATTTAAAGGCCATCTCCCAATATATAAATCAAGATATTGGCATTGCAGGATTTACACTTAAAGTAGTTAACTCGCCACTATTTAGTTTACCAAGGAAAATATCAACAATAGAACATGCTTGTATGTTTTTAGGTTTAAAAAGGCTTATTAAATTAGTTAATAGTATCGTTTTAAGGTTTACGCTCAGTGCTGGCAGTGAAGAGATATTCACTGAAAAGTTATGGAATAGTTCAATGAAAATAGGCAACGCAAGTCTAATACTAGCGCAACACTTTGAGTTAGAAAAAGACTTTTCTGATGATTGTTATACCGCAGGATTATTCCACAATGCAGGCATGGCGCTTATTTTTTCACAAAGCGCTAATTATCCAAAGCTATTAAAACAAGCATACTTAGATAGCGCCATTATCGGTGAATTTGAAGAAGCTAACTTTGATACTTCTCATGAAGTTTTAGGATTTTTAATTGCGCAATCATGGGGGTTAAATAGTGAAATAAGCAATGTAATTGCTTATCATCATAGTCCTAATATTATGCTGGCAACAGGGGAAGCATCAGAACAACAAATGTTTGCCATTTTAAAGCTTGCCGAACATATGACTAATTCAACTGAAATCCTCACTGGCGTAAATCCTGATAATGAATGGGAGAAATTCTCCACTCAAATCTTAGATGTTTTACATTTAGAGGATTTTCAATTATTAGATTTAGGCGAAACCTTATTTAATGCAGGTATAGATAACATTTATCATGTTTAATTTTTAAAGACATTTATCTTTGATAAATGGTGCAACTTTATCACTGAACAGTCTAAAATCACGGATCCGACCTGTAGTTTTTCGCCACAGTAGCCCTATCTCACGATAGGCATCATCTTGTGCAGACATATAACGCATGTTTTTATGATCTAGAATACCCGCATTAATTGCCATTTGCGGTAAAAAAGTCACGCCTAACTTATTTTCAACCATGCTTAGTAAAGTATGTACATTAGTTGCTACAAATGGGTTAATACATTGGCTTTCACTTAAATGGCAGGCACTTAAAGCATGTTCTGTCATACAATGCTCTCGTGCCAATAAAAAGACACTCGATTTAGGCAATAAATTAAAATCGATTACCTCGCTTGGTGCGTCAAAATCTTGGTGCATCACTAAATTAAACTTATCTTGTGCTAAAATTTTGATATGAAACTTATTAGTATCATAAGGCAAGGCTAAAATTGTTAAATCTACCTGTCCTTTTTCTAATTTACCGAGCAAATTATCACTCGTATCTTCGATTAAAACCAGCTCTAAATCAGGAAATTCCGTTTGACAAAAATGATACAAATCAGCAGCAATAAAGCTAGCTATCGTTGGTATTAAGCCTAATGTTAATTTACCCGATAAAGGCGTTAAAAAACTTTTAGTAAGCTCTTTTACACTAATGGTATCATCTATGATTTTTTTAGCGCGCTCTACAACTTCTTCACCGATTGGAGTGAACATTAAGCTGCGATTTTCTCTTTCAATAAGTTGACAACCTAAGTTTTCTTCAAGGTTTTGAATTGCGCTACTTAGCGTTGATTGGCCAATAAAACATGCTTGCGCTGCTCGACCAAAATGCTGCTGTTGATGTACAGCTAAAAGGTATTGTAATTGTTTAATACTTGGTAAATTATTCAAAATTTAACCCTTATAAAGATATCGCGATACCAATGAAAATAATAAATCCAACATGGTGATTATTTAAAAATGCCTTAAAGCATAAACTAGGCTCTCTATTTTTAATTAGCCATTGCTGATACATAAATAGGCCACTTGCTAACATCAAGCAGAGATAAAACAGTTCAGATAATTTATATTCTAGAGCGATATAAACTGATAAAAAGAGCGTGACGAATTGTAATAACCCTATAATGAACTTATCGAACCGACCAAATAAAATAGCTGTAGATTTTATACCTATTTTCACATCATCATTTTTGTCCACCATGCCATACATAGTGTCATAGGCAACAGTCCAACATAGGTTTGCTAAATATAAAACCCAAGCTTGCATAGGAATATGTCCAAGCACAGCCATGTAAGCCATCGGAATAGACCAACTAAAAGCAGCTCCTAATATCACTTGAGGCAAATGGGTAAACCGTTTCATAAACGGATAGCAAAAAGCGAGCGCTAAACCACCAAAAGATAATAAGACAGTTTGCCAGCTCAATAATAAAACAATAGAAAATGCAGCTAATATTAAAACGATAAATAACTGTATAGCCTCTGCTGAAGTCACCTTTCCTGATGCTAACGGGCGCATTTTAGTACGTTCGACATGACCATCAACTTTACGATCAGCAAAGTCATTGATCACACAACCTGCACTTCGCATAATAAAAACACCCAAGCTAAATACAACTAAATGCAACCAATCGGGTATACCATCACTTGCCAACCATAAAGCCCAATAAGTTGGCCAAAGTAATAATAAAGAACCGATTGGCTTATCGGTTCTCATTAATTGTTTATAATATTTCCAGTTACTTAACTGTAAATGCCATTTCATCATGATTATTCTATTTTTTAAAAATTAAGTTTTAGTTTCAAGAAAAGAGCCTGGCAAAAATATTTCACAGACTAATAATTTTTGCGACTCTAAAGATAAAACACTTCGCCTTCCCCAGCTGTTAAGCTCATCTAAGTTGAGCATTTTAGCGACATTTGCGATTGGATGCATTGCATTAAACTTTGCTATTTCTATGATATCTCGATTAATGGAAGGATCTTTAAATATCTGCTCTCCTAAAGGTTTTGTTCCTAAAGTCCCTAAGTTATGATTTGATAATTGCTGTTCATCCAATGGAATCCAACTTTGTGCATACACTTGTGGTTTAGTATCACAATATAAAATCACTTCACGAAATAATGCGTTCTGGATATCTACTTTAAGTATATCTGCTTGTTCTAAAGTTAATTTCTGAACAATTTCACTTAATACTTTAACTTCAAAATATTGGCTATTTTGTTTTAGCCTGGCAGTCAGAGAGCTTGTTTCAAACAACCAGTTTATTTCAGTTTCATTTAACTCATCAATAACAGAATCAAACCAATTATTATCAAGTGTTAGGGGATAATCGAGCACGATACAACAACCAAAAAAATAAGACATGAGATCATAAAATAATTTATCCATATTTGATATGAATAAAATAGATAAAGCTATGAGATTATTTTTCAGAGTTTGTTATAATTCATAAAAGTTATTGTATTGTAGCTATTTAATTAAATATATTAATAATAATCAAAATTTATAGAGAGTACTTAATGCGTCCTTTGGCTTTGTTACTGTGTGCTATCACATTTTCCCTAATCAGCTTTACCAGTTCTGCTGCCTCAAACTTAGGTTATTATGGGTTTGAGCCAGATATAACAACAAATTATATTGGTACTTCTAATAAAAAATTAGGCTTTGTTCGTGTGACAGTTGAACTTATGTTGCTAGATATGAGCAACCTAGAAATAGTTGAACATCATACGCCTTTATTACGAGATGCGATTGTAGAGATCTTAAGTAAAGAACCTGAAGATAAAGTAAAGTCATTGGTTGGCCGAGAAGAAATTAGAAAAAAATGTGCTGAAGCAATTAAGAAATTATTAAAAGTTGAAACGGGACAAGAGATCATTCGTGACGTGCTTTTTACCAAATACCTATATAACTAGGTATTCTTGGAGAGAGTTATAATAAAATAGCTCTCCCCTATGCTTATTATAAGTTAGCTATTTATTTTTGCCTTCAAAAAAGCAAAAAGCATACCGGTTAATAAACCAAATAAATGTGCCCAATTAGCCATACCCACAAATAAAACATCGGCAAAACCCAGTAACATCCAAACTAGCATAAAACCAACAATCGGCTTTGCGATAACAATGCCAGCGCTCGGTTTAAGCCAGCCATAAATCCAACAAAATCCTAACAGTGCATATACAACACCTGATAATCCACCAAAATTAGGACCGACTAATAAGTATTGCGCCCAATTACTGACTATCGCACTGAATAAAAATATAATTAGTAACTGTGATTTTCCTAAAGATTTTTCAATTTGATCACCTAATTGCATCCACCACATTAAATTAAAAATAATATGAATTGCAGAGAAGTGAATTATCGCAGGTGTGATCCAATTTATTGGATTATATGGTTGAAACTGTAATAGAGTAAATAAAGTCTCAAAACCGCCAAACATAAAGGCCATATAAATAACAATCGAAGTAACCGTAATACTTTGATTAAACCAACTCAGCGCATTAAAGCGCTGCTTTATATTAAGTGAAGACCCTGTGTATTGAAATGGCGCATTCGACACTCCTGCATCCCATGATGCTGCAAGATACTTATCTTGATTCGGATCATCATCAAACTCTAACCATAATTGATGAGCCTGATCATAAACGTCTTCATTCACTAATATCGCAGCTTGTTTTTCCTGCCCTTTTACAAGTTGCGCATCAATATTTTGTGTTTTTAAGTAATCAATAAAACCTTGAGCAGCTCTAATATTATCTAGCTGAGCTAATAAAATCATAACCCTTACCTTAAGTTTGCGTTGCTTTTATAGCATGTTTAAAAAACTAAAGAGCTCATCCATATTAAGAATTTTAAGCCTTAGCGACATCACCAGGGAACTTAGATGCCCAATCAGTAAAACCACCTACTAAGCTATATACATCTTCAAAATCTTGACCTATAAGATAGTTCGCAGCACCTTGAGAGCTTATTCCATGATAGCAAACCACTATAATTGGTTGTTCAAAATCACGTTCCATCATAAATTGTGCAATATTTTCATTTGAAACATTTATTGAATTTGGAATATGCGCTTCATTAAACGAGTTAACATCTCTAATATCTGCGATCACTAAATTATCTTCCGATAAACGTTCTTTTAATTGTGCACAATCAATTGCTTTAAATGTCATGATTTACCTTTAACTGTTTTATACTTACTTTGCGAATAAAAAAGCGCAAATAAATTTGCGCTATCATTTTATACTTTCTATCGACTTAAGACTAATCCCAATTAAGGATCACTTTGCCTGATTGTCCAGAGATCATAGTATCAAAGCCTTCTTGGAAGTCATTTATATGGAATTCATGGGTAAGAATTGGATTTAAGTCTAAACCAGATTGAATTAAGCTGGCCATCTTGTACCAAGTTTCAAACATTTCACGACCATAAATACCTTTGATCACTAAGCCCTTAAAAATCACTTGGTTCCAGTCAACAGCCATATCTGAAGGAGGAATACCTAACATGGCAATTTTACCGCCATGATTCATGTTATTAAGCATAGAGTTAAAAGCTGATGGTACACCTGACATTTCAAGGCCTACATCAAAGCCTTCAGTCATATCAAGCTCAGCCATCACATCTTCAAGCTTTTCAGTTGCAACATTAACAGCACGAGTCGCACCCATTTTACGCGCTAGCTCAAGTCTATATTCATTTACATCAGTGATCACAACATGGCGAGCACCAACATGTTTAGCAACCGCAGCCGCCATAATACCAATTGGACCAGCACCAGTAATTAATACATCTTCACCCACTAAATCAAAAGAAAGCGCGGTATGAACAGCATTGCCAAATGGGTCAAATATTGCAGCTAGCTCATCTGAGATATTACTTGGAATTTTAAAAGCATTAAAAGCAGGGATCACTAAATATTCAGCAAAAGCACCTTCGCGGTTAACACCAACACCAGTAGTATTACGACATAAATGTACACGACCTGCGCGACAGTTACGACAATGACCACATGTAATATGACCTTCACCAGATACACGATCGCCAACAGTAAAGCCACGAACTTCTTGACCCATATCTACTACTTCACCAACATACTCATGACCTACAACCATAGGTACTGGAATGGTATTTTGTGACCACTCATCCCATTTATAAATATGTACGTCAGTACCACAAATAGCTGTTTTACGTATTTTAATTAATAAATCATTATGGCCAACTTCAGGTTTTGGCACATCTGTCATCCAAATCCCAGGTTCAGCCTTTAACTTTGATAATGCTTTCATGATTAGATCACTCCCATCTCTTTACCGATGCGAGTAAAGGCAGAAATCGCTTTATCTAGTTGTTCTTTAGTATGTGCAGCAGATATTTGAGTACGAATACGTGCCTGACCTTTTGGTACTACCGGGAATGAAAAACCAGTTACATAAATGCCTTCAGCTAATAATTTATCAGCCATATCAGAAGCTAATTTAGCATCACCTAACATTACAGGAATAATAGCGTGATCTTTACCGCCACATGTAAATCCAGCAGCTTCCATTTGTTCACGGAAGTAAGCAACGTTATCCCATAATGTTTTACGAAGTTCGCCGCCATCAGCAAGCATATCTAATACTTTAATTGATGCATTTACAATTGATGGCGCTAATGAGTTTGAAAATAAGTAAGGGCGAGAGCGTTGGCGTAACCATTCAACAATTTCAGCCGTTGCTGCAGTATAACCACCTGAAGCACCACCAAGTGCTTTACCCAAAGTACCTGTCACAATATCAACACGATCCATAACACCACAGTACTCAGCTGTACCACAGCCATTTTCGCCAACAAAACCGACAGCATGAGAATCATCTACCATAACTAATGCATCATATTTATCAGCTAAATCACACACAGCAGCTAAATTACAAATCACGCCATCCATTGAGAATACGCCATCTGTTGCGATTAATTTAGTTTTTGCACCCGCAGCATCAGCAGCGATTAACTGCTCTTCTAATGCAGCCATATCGTTATTTGCGTAACGGAAACGCTTTGCTTTACATAAACGCACACCATCAATGATAGAGGCATGGTTTAAAGCATCTGAAATAATCGCATCATCAGGGCCTAATAAAGTTTCAAATAAACCCGTATTTGCATCAAAACATGAAGAATATAAAATTGTATCTTCTGTTTTTAAGAAGTTGCTGATTTTTTGCTCTAGTGTTTTATGTATATCTTGGGTACCACAAATAAAACGCACAGAAGCAACACCAAAACCATGCTGATCTAAACCTTGCTGCGCTGCTGCAATTAAATCAGGATGATTTGCTAAACCTAAGTAGTTATTCGCACAAAAGTTAATAACCTGTTCACCAGAACTTACAGTGATCTGAGCTTGCTGTTGAGAAGTAATAATACGCTCATTTTTATACAAACCATCAAGTTTTACTTGTTCGATTTGTTGCTTTAACTGATCATAAAATGCAGATGCTCTCATCTGTTTCTCCAAAATTTGAACGGATAATTAACTAAATTGCATACTTTATGCAAATTAACTGTTTTAATAATAAATTCGGCCTAGTTTAAAAGTTTAGCCTGTTAAATGCACTCTCTATTGATATGAGTAAGATCAATGTAATACATTAAAATTATTTATGATTTATCTAATCGACAAGCTTTGCCATACTTCATCGGCTATCGCTTTACCTTCATCTGTAACAGCCTTTCCAGATTTAACTAATATTTTAGTCTTAATTCCAGCAGCTTGCGCAGCTTGAAGGTCTGATATTTTATCACCCACCATAATGCTTTGGCTAACATCTATATCAAACCGTTTAATAGCTTGATTTAGCATGCCCGGCATAGGTTTTCTGCAATCACATTCTTTTAAGTACTCAGGCAAAGCCTTTTTAGGATGGTGTGGACAAAAATAAACCTCTGTAATCGGTATTTGGTGTTTGTTAAATTCAGACTTCATCCAATCTGTTAGTACATTAAAGTCTTGTTCTGTATAGTAGCCTCGACCAATACCTGACTGATTTGTCACAACTATGATCATAAAGCCTTGTTTTATAAACTGCTGACACGCATCAAAAACACCATCAATAAATTCAAAATCTTCAATTTTAGATACATAGGCATGGTCATGATTAATCACCCCATCCCTATCCAAAAATACTGCTTTATTCATTATGCAGACTCCAGGATGTCTTTTTCACTTACAATGCGATCAAACATTTCTACAACATCTTTTATTTGAATTTGAGACATCAAATCCTTACCTTTACAACGCTTGCCCCAAGGTAGTTGTGCTGCTGTTTTACCAAACTGTGCTTTTAAGTTTTTATGATAAACTTCAACAGCATAGCCTTGGTAGTTATAAGGACCTGTGCGCTTAGGGTTTGAGTGCGCATATAAACCTATCACTGGCGTATTCACAGTAACAGCCATATGTGCAGGGCCAGTATCTGGTGCCAGCACTAAATCAGCTTGCTTTAAAATGCATAACAATTGTTTTAAGTTGGTTTTGCCGACTAAATTTAATATGCCAAAATCACAATGACTTTGAATATCACTCGCAAGCGCTTTTTCCATATCAACAGGGCTACCCGTTAATACAACTTTAAAACCTTTTTTATACGCATGTTGTGCCAAAGCTGCGTATCGTTCAGGCAACCAGTTTCTTTCTTTTTTACTGGCAGCAGCTGATATCACAAATATTTTTTTATTTGGCGTATCAAAATCGCCTAATGTTTTATTAGCGAAAGCTAAATCATTCTCACTATATGGCATTTGCCAACTCGGTTCATAATGCGGCACGCCAATCGCTTTAGTAAAGCCTTGAAAACCCTCTAAAACATGAGGCTCCGATTGTGCAGCAATGCGTTTATTGGTAAAAATAGAATGGCCCTCTTTACATCGAGACCAATCAAAACCCATTTTTACTTTTGCAGGAATATAAGCCGCTGCGATATTAGCTCTTAGTGCCACTTGCATATGTAATAAAACATCAAACTTTTTGCCTTTAAATTCAGATTTCAGCTTTTTATAAGCGACTTTACCTTGTTTTTTATCAAAAATAACAAATTTAATACCAGGTAAATCAGCTAATAACATCGCTTCGACTTTACCTAAAACCCAAGTAATTTGTGCTTTTGGATTATGTCGCTGAATTGCTTGAACAGCCGAAACTGCATGACATACATCGCCAATAGCAGATAACCTAAGAATACATATATCTTGATACTGATTGGTTTGAACCACAATTCACCTTTAAATTAAGAGCACAGCAAAAATACGAATGCTAAGATTTTAAATGACTTAATGCAACAAACCAAGTTTCCATCTACCTACAACAGCGGTAAACTAGTAATATCTTGCATTGCATATCCTTTTAAATGAATACTCAAATACAAAAAAACAACAATCAGTATTTACTCAGCTGGCAATTTAACACAAGTGATTTATCAAATGACTGGTTCAGATCTGAGTACTGGCGTGAACAAGATAAAATTTATGCGCAAAAAAAAGGACGAGCAAGTGTTTGGTTTTTTAACCACCACAATATTAAAGGTGTATTACGCCATTATTGGCGTGGGGGTTTAATTGGCAAGCTTTTACAAGATCAGTATTTCTATTTAGGTTTAGAAAAAACGCGTGTTTTTCAAGAGTTTGAATTGTTAACTCAACTTAAACAAAAAGGTTTAAATGTGCCAGAACCTATTGCAGCTCAAGTTACCAAAAGCGGATTAATTTACCGTGGTGATATTATTACTTCAGCAATAAGTGGTGCGCAAAGTGTACTTGATATATTAAAACAACGAGAGCTAACAAAACACGAAAACACACAGGTTGCACAGTGCATTGCTACATTTCATCAATCAGGTGTATATCATGCAGATCTGAATATCAATAATATTTTATTTGATGATCAAGGAGAGGTTTTTTTAATTGATTTTGATAGAGGTGAATTAAGAGAGCCTAAACTGAACTGGCAGAAAAGTAATATCTCACGATTACAACGATCTTTTGAAAAAGAAAAAAATAGAAATTCTGATTTTTATTGGCAAGATAAAGATTGGATGGAATTACACAAAATATATAAAAAATGCATGGCTTAATTTTGTTAAATTATACCATGCACCTTTTACCACTCAGCTTTAAATAGTTATTAAATTAAAACTGCTGAATTTTTTTAATCACATTTGAAGTTGAGCAGCCATTTAAAAATTCAAGCACTTCAACTTTACCGCCATTAGCTAAAACAAAGTCTGCACCCGCTATTTGCTCAACGGTATAATCGCCTCCTTTGATCAAAATATCAGGTTTAACCTGCTCTATAAGCTTAGCGGGTGTATCGTTATTTTCTAATTTACCAAACGGGATCACCCAATCAACAGAGCCAAGTGCTGAAATCACCATAGCACGTTCTTCTAATGGGTTAATCGGACGCTCAGGGCCTTTTAATCTAGCAATTGATTCATCATTATTTAAACCCACTACTAAACGGTCGCCTTTCGCTTTAGCTTGCGCTAAATAACGCACATGACCCGCATGTAAAATATCAAAACAACCATTTGTGAAAACAATCGTTTCACCATTTTGACGTGCAAATTCAATATGCTGTAAAACATCATCAAATGGCGCTTGGTAATGCTCGCCAGTTTCTACTAGATACTGACTTAACTTATGGCCTAACTCTTCAGGAGAAACAGTGCCAGCACCTAATTTACCCACAACAATTCCCGCAGCTAAATTAGCAACTTCAACTGAATTTTTTGCGGGCATACCTGCAGCTAGCATCACTGATAAAGTTGCGATTACTGTATCGCCTGCACCTGTTACATCTGATACTTCCAGAACTTGTGCAGCAAAGTCATGTTTTTCATCTTTTGTAATTAAAGACATGCCCTGCTCTGAACGTGTCAGTAGCATAGCGCCAATTTTTGCAGACTTAATAATTTCACGGGCAGAATCAGCAATAATCTCTTCTGAACCAACTTGACCACCCGCAGCTGAATATTCAGTCAAGTTAGGTGTAATATAATCAGCACCTGCATATTGGCTTAAATCTTTCGATTTAGGGTCAACTAAAACAGTTTTATTAGCAGTTTTCGCAACCGATATCATTTCTTTGATTAAGCTTAAAGAGCCTTTGTTATAATCTGAAAATACTACGAAATCATATTCATTGATTATATTTTTTAATTTATCTAATAATAACTGGCTATGCTTTTGCGTGAAGTTTTCTTCTAAATCAAGTCTAACAACTTGTTGGTGACGACTGATAATACGCATTTTAGCAATTGTTGGGTGATCTTTTTGAACTACTAATTGTGACGCTATATTTTCATCAGTTAATAAACTATTTAAAGTACGACCATACTCATCATCACCAATAATACCTAATAAACTCACTTGACCATCTAAATGCGCAATATTTTTAGCTACGTTTGCAGCACCACCGGCTTTATCTTCCAGTTTATTTACCTTTACTACAGGTACTGGCGCTTCAGGAGAAATACGCCCAGTATCGCCATACCAGTATCGGTCAACCATCACATCACCAACAACTAATACTTTAGCTTGTGATAAGTTCTTTAAAAAAGATAAATCCATTAAGCTTTACTCTCTGTTATTTCGTCACAAATTAAATCAAGTGCTTCACATAACCAGTGACCAATAAACATATGTGCTTCTTGAATACGAGCTGTTTCATCATTTTCAATAATAATAGGTAATTTTGCGATGTTTTTAACTTCGCCACCATCACGGCCAGTTAAGGCAACTGTAAATGCACCAATTTCATTAGCAGCACTGAGTGCTAAGTTTATATTGTTACTAGTACCTGATGTTGTCAGGCCTATCACTAAATCATCACTTCTACATAAACCTAAAATTTGACGTTCAAATACAGAGTCAAAATGATAATCATTAGAGTGTGCTGTTAAAATAGAAGTATCAGTTGTCAAAGCGATTGAGGCCAAAGGCGCGCGTTCTTTTTTATAACGCACCATAAACTCTGCTGCTAAATGTTGTGAATCTGCTGCACTACCACCATTACCGAACCAAATGACCTTACCGCCATTTGTTAGTGTTTTTTTACATTGTGCTAAAAGCGCTAATGCTTGCTCTTGATAAGCCTCCATAGTCTCGAATGCTTTACGATGTCGTTCTAAGCTTTTTAAATAGCTATTCGAAACACAATTTTGAGAGCTCATAGGAGTATCCTTTATTTTTTCATAATGAAACCATTATATTTGATGCTTATTATCCATAATTTTCAATTATATTTCGAGTAACTAGCAATAATTAATTGAAAAGGAGATAAAAACCAACTCAAACTAGGATTTTTTTCCCTATCAATGATATCTTTACACTTTAAATTAAACTTTGAATTACAAAGGTTACAGTTCACTTGTCCCAGCTCATTTCCAAAGCACAAATAAAGCAAGCTAAACGCATTTTATATATGACACATTTAGCAATCGGGGACTTTGTATATCAGGGCGCTTTTTTAAAGGCATTTAAAGAACAAAATCCACATATTGAACTAGATATTTGGATTGATGATAGTAGGGAAAAACCTAAACCTTGGCACGTTGATAGAAATAAAACTTTGTGCCAATGGCTAAATGATGAAAGTTACATCAATCAAATTTACCCAATCGTTAAAACACAAAATGAACGTAATGAGTTTATAAAAAAAGCACAAGTACAAAATTATGACGTGATATTTTTTATAGCAACTACACGGTCAGAAAGTTATGCAAAAATTGCCAGAAAAATTTCAAAAGCAGCGACTATAACAGGCATTAAAAGTGCACCATTTAAAAGTCCATTTAAAAGTTGGTGGCATTTTAGAGCGCTTGATAGTTTTTATTTTGAAGATTCCAAACAACACAAAAATCACAACCATATTACTGATCTTTACCAAACTCGTTTTCAAAAATTGATAGGCTTAGACGTTGCTGAAAGTAAAAGAGCATTAGAGATAATACCTGAAAAGAAATACTTACTTTCAGCCCAATATGCCCTGAGTGAGCTTAAAAGTGCATATGATTTAGTAAATACACAAACTATTTTCATCAATCACTTATCAACTACCTATAAGCGTGACTATCAATGGGCTCAAGTAAAAGAGTTACTTGTTCAATTATCTGCCTTAAATAATAAATTAAGTTTTATAATCAATAGCTCACCTGCACAACTTGAAAATATTGACAAGCTCATAAATGATGATATTCAACTAAATAAACTGCCAATTAAAACATTTAGCGCAATAGGCCATTTTTATGAATTACCAGCAATGATCAAATCCTGTGATTTTGTGATTTCAGTTGAAACAGCCATTATGCACTTAGCATCAAGTGTCGGTACCCCTCAAATAGCATTAATACGAGAATCGGCTCGTCACTGGCGTCCTTTAGGTAAAGGTACTGTTTTATTTGGTAAGGGCAGAGTAGATATGATCAATCCTGATCAAATATTAGAAGCTTATAAAACCTTAACCCAACAAGATAAACTCGTTGAGCCAAGTATTTAAATTAAATTACTACCAAAAATAAGAAACTGATAAGTAGCTGTATTTTTCATCATACACATCTTTTCCATAAGTAAGCTGAGTCTCTACTCTTTTACCTTGCCAATCACGGCTATTTAACACTTGAATTTCCATGCCTTTAACATACTTGTCAACATCTTCACTTTCATTATCAATGACAACAAATTTTGTTTGCCACAATGATTGTGTATCAGAAAAATAATCAATACTTAGTGCGTGAACTTGAGCAGGAACACCATCACCATTATCTCTTTGATCAGCAGCAAAGTGACCATATACATTGCCATTATTTGTATTACCAAGTTTATACAAATGATTGGTATACCATTTGGTTTTCCAATCATTAAATTCATAACGTAATGCTATATTATTTGTCAATTTTGGTAAATGAACACCTACAGAATATACTTGATTACCAAAACTATAATTACTGCCACCTTGTGTATCTTCGCCGCCATATTCAAAATAAAGCTCAACAGGCATGCCCCAGTTAAAAGCAAATAAACTTGTGACAGAGGCTAATTGGTCGCCAAGTTCATCATCTTTACCTAAGTCTTCACTATTATTATCATTGCTAGCGGGATCAAAATAAGCCTTCATCACATCACTAAAGCTAACTTCTCTGGGTCCTCCACCAAATTGCATCAAACGGTTAAAACCTAATTTCCAACCATCCATTGGCTCTATACTGATATGCGTACCCGCTAACCTTGGACGACCATCATGCCACTCATTTTGGTAAAGAATGCCCTGTTCTACTTTTTCTAATTGTGAGTAATACAATTCGAAATCGAAATTCCACCAATTTTTTAATGGCTCAGCAAAGCTTAACGAGATAGAAGGTGATGATTCCGCATTGGTTGAAATTAACTGTGATGACATTTTAAATGGAGAAAACCAATGTTCTTTATAACCCATATCTAACTGTAAGTTATCTCCTGCAATACTGAAAAAAGTATTGTAGTTAACTAACTCAGAGCTATTAATCCGATAATCAAGTCCTACTTGCAATAAAGTTGATTCACTTGGGCGCCAAATACCTTCAAAAAAGCCTTGTCCCCACTCATCAGAAGTTAGCCCTCTTTGATTGGCAACAGACATTTCTTTATCATTGCTTAAAGTAAATTTAACACCTGTACGACTAATATCATCACTACCGCGGTATCGCTTTAATTTAATACGTACTGAGTCATACAATCTATTATCAATTCTTTTTAACTGCCTTAAAGCAATATCAATTTCACGTAATGCATAAGGCTTACTCATAGGTGATCCTGTCGTTAATGCAAACATACGATCTATTTGTTGCTCTAATTGCGCATCCATAGCAATAGGTAAGTATGCCGTTGGTTTTGCTTGAGTACCAAAAGCACATAAAGCAAAAACTAAAGATGATAAGGTTTTTAATTTCATAGTATTGATTAATTTTTAGTAAATAAAATTGGCGAGTAAATAGTAACAGATCTTAAAAAGCCTTAATACAAAGCTGCTGTGTAAAAATGTAAGTAAAAGTGGTTTTGATATATACCCATTCACGCTAAAATAAACTTTCACTTACAGCCTTTAATTTAAGATCTCATTTATGGCACGTTTTTGTTACTCTGTAACCTTATATTTTTTAAGCCCGCTTATTATACTTCACTTATGGCTCAGAGGTAAAAAAGCACCCGCTTACCGTAAACGCTGGCATGAAAGATTGGGTTTTGTTAAATCACACAATATAAAAAAAAATGCAATTGTTTTTCATTGCGCTTCTGTTGGTGAAGTTGTTGCTGCCACACCTTTAATAAAAAAACTACAATTAACGCACCCGACTAACCCAATTGTGATTACCTGCAATACACCAACAGGCACGGAGCAAATTAAACGCAGTTTTTTAGATACTGTTGAACATGTGTATTTACCATTAGATTTTCCTGGCGCGGTTAACCGTTTCATAAAAGCCCTGCAACCAAAAATGATTTGTATATTAGAAACTGAACTTTGGCCAAATTTAATTGCAATGAGTAAAAAAAAGAATATCCCCGTACTTTTACTTAACGCACGCTTATCTGAAAAATCTTTAATTGGTTATAAAAAGATAGCGCCATTAAGTAAATCAATTATGCAAGGTATCACACTACTAGGTGCCCATGATGAAACCGATGCATCCCGCTTCATAGAGTTAGGCTTAGATAGAGATAAAGTTGTTACTACAGGCTCTATCAAATTTGATATTACAATAAACAAAAAGACATTAGATCAAGTATCAAACATTAAACAAAAACTAAGCGATAAACAACCTATTTGGATTGCAGGTTCAACTCATCCAGGAGAGGATGAACTATTGCTAAAAACACATCAGAATTTATTAAAGTCTCATCCTGATGCGTTATTAATTTTAGTACCCAGACATCCTGAACAATTTAATACAGTAGCTACTTTAATTACAGATGCCAAATTAACATTTGAACGTAAATCATCATTATCAAATCAAAGTCGTGCTCAAGTATTACTTGGAGATACGATGGGTGAACTGGGTATTTTATATGGTGCAGCGCAATGCGCCTTCATTGGGGGGAGTTTAATAGAGCGCGGCGGACACAACCCTCTTGAGGCTTCAGCATATGGCATCCCTGTTATAACCGGACCACATATATTTAATTTTTTACATGTTTATCCAGAGCTAATTGAAGCTAAAGGGTGTTTAAAGGTTAATTCTAGTGAGCAAATACTCTCTACACTACTGCAAATATTCAATGATGAATCTTATCGCAACAATATAGGGCAGCAAGGTGCATTATTCGTTGACAAAAACCAAGGCGCGATCAAAAAAACCATTAATATTATCGCAAAAAATTTGAACTAATTACTGAGAAAATATATGCCACAAAGTAGTGACGCTACGACAGAAATGAAATCCTGGGTTGCCAATGTCATTGTTAAATACAACTTTTGTCCATTTGCACGTAAAGAAGTAGAAAACAA
The DNA here is from genome assembly GCF_018860845.1 of Pseudoalteromonas sp. C2R02. NCBI lineage: Bacteria > Pseudomonadati > Pseudomonadota > Gammaproteobacteria > Alteromonadales > Pseudoalteromonadaceae > Pseudoalteromonas > Pseudoalteromonas sp. C2R02. The sequence goes on from NZ_JAHKQC010000029.1 coordinate 170,475, forward strand.
CAGTATTCATTATCATGTATGCGATACTTTAAATATTGAAGATGCTGTATTAGAAATGATAGAGCAATGTATTCATCTTAACCAAAATCCAAATATTGAAACTACGTTATTAATACTAGAAAAAGGATTTAAAGATTTTGACGCGTTTTTAGATTTGGTTGATTTAGCCAATGCCATGTTAGTAGCACAAGGTTTTGAAGGCCAATATCAGCTTGCCAACTTTCATCCTGACTATGTATTTGCGGATTCGGATGAATCTGATGCGGCTAACTACACCAATAGAGCCCCCTTTCCCACTCTGCATATAATCAGAGAACCAAGTATGGCACAAGCATTAGAAAGCTATGATGACCCAGACTCGATACCTGAAAATAATATTCAACTAGCCCGTAGAAAAGGCATTGATTTTTGGCAACAACTATTAGAAAACTGTCATAAAAATAGATAGCTAAAATAGCTCTACTCAAATTTTAGTAGAGCTATTTCTGATTCTAATTAATATTATTCAGAATCAAGGATCATTGCACGGTATTTATTTTGCAGAGCTGCAATTTTATCGCGACCATTATCTGTACTATAGGGCTTAAATAAAAACAGTACTTTTAAAACACCAGTATAAATATCAGATAAAACCAGCTTACCTTCAGGTCTTTGTGTTTCTACATATGGCGTCCAAAAACTAACTGTTAATTTAACCATATGTGCTAAATCAATAATATCTTCATCATCTATATCAATGATATTAAAATGTTTTAATCCAGTAATGACACTTTGTGCTTGCAGCAATAACTTATCTTGTAAAGCAAGATAATTTACTTTTAATGTTTCATCTCGAGATAAAATATCAGCTAAATTATCGTAAAAGAAATGATACTGCCACATCAATTCAAAAATTGAATCTAGGTAATTAACCATTTGTGAAACAACATCTTCATTTTCATTCACAATTGGAAAATTAGTTTCTAAATGTTCGCGATATAATGCAAAAATATGCTGTAATATATCTTCTTTATTTTTAAAGTGATAATACAAATTACCTGGGCTGATCCCCAATTCTGCAGCAATATGATTAGTACTAATTGCACGTTCACCATGTTCATTAAACAAAGCGATACTTGTTTGTATTATTTTATTCTTAGTACTCATTCAGCTTTCCAGACATCCATTTATAACAAAAGTATATAACAAAACAGGTGTTCCTTTAAAGGCTGATATTCATGATAATTACTGATAAACTAGCAAACAATTAACAATTTACTCAGCTTAAAGAGTTTATTAGATATTTTCATAAGGTTATTTAAAGCGACATGAAAGTTAAAGCTATCTACCCAGGCACCTTTGATCCAATTACCAATGGGCATACTGATTTGGTTGAACGCGCTGCAAAAATGTTTGATAAAGTCATTGTTGCTATCGCCTTTAATCCAAATAAAAAACCTTTTTTTGAATTGGATCATCGCGTGCAACTAACAAAAGATATTTTGTCTCACTTAGATAATGTTGAAGTTATTGGTTTTTCAGGTCTATTAGCTGACCTAGCTGTAGAGCAAGATGCAAATATTTTAGTGCGAGGGTTACGTGCAGTATCTGACTTTGAATATGAATTTCAGCTAGCAAATATGAATCGCAGATTAAACCCAGATCTTGAAAGTGTATTTTTAACACCCTCTGAAGAAAACTCATTTATTTCATCAACACTTGTAAAAGAAGTTGCCATTCATAAAGGCGATGTTTCTCAATTTGTTCATCCTCTTGTTGCACAAGCTTTACAGGAAAAGTTACAAGGATGAAATTTACAAAGCTAAGCCTAATAATATTAGGCACTTTAGGTTTTAATCAGGCTGTTAAAGCAGAACCTTGGATTGGCACTGATGATGTATATCTTAGAAATGCGATTGAGTTATTAGTAAGCCAAGGCTTAATTAATCGACCAGTGAATACCTACCCTTTAATGTGGCAAGGTATCGCTCAAGATATCAATAAATTAGATATCGCTGAAGTCCCTAACAATGCTTTATTTGCTTATACCCATATTCAATATGCTTTAAAATTTGCAAAAAAACAGGCGCTTTCTGGTATAAAAATAAAAATGAATAGCGAACCAAATACGCTGCAAAGCTTTGGCGAACGTTACCAAGAAGAGTCTGCTATTCAAGGCTATAGCATTTTAATGGGTGATAAAGTTACCACAAAAGTAAGCGTACAATATGCTACTGATGCCAATAACAATAAAAAGTTAAGTTACGATGATAGCTACTTAGCTGTATTAATGGGTAACTGGAGTATCAGTGCTGAACAAGTAACTCATTGGTGGGGCCCAGCCAATGATAACGCCCTATTATTATCAAATAACGCAACGCCTATGCCTGGGATCAGAGTTTCACGATTAAATACAGATTATTATGGACCAAGTTGGTTATCATTCATTGGTCCTTGGAATATAACCACTTTAATCTCACAACAAAAACACCCTAAAACTTTAGATAAGCCCAAAACTGAAAACCATTTTTACGGTATGCGATTTAGTTCAATGCCTTTAAAAGGGTTAGAAGTAGCATTGAGTCAAACCGCACAGTTTAATGGCTCAGATATGGATGATTTATCTAATATCTTATTAGGCCATAATAAAATTGATGAACATACAGGTATAAATGAATACAACCAATTAACTTCAATTGACTTCAAATATAGCCGTGCAGCACTAGGCCAAAGCTTTGCTTTTTATGGCGAATTAGCCGGTAATAAAAAAAGTAGTCTGCTACCTGAAGATAAAATGTTTACAGCTGGTCTTGAAGCATATTTAGGTTTAAATAATAAAGTTATTAAAACTTACTTAGAATACTCAGATACAGTTTCTACTTGTACACAAAAAGACGAAATTAATAATGACTCGTCATTACATTGTAGTTATGAGCATTTAAATTTTGATACTGGGTACCAACATTACAATCAAAATATTGGTGCCAGCATTGGTATGCAAGCTAAGAGTTATACCTTAGGTATTAACGCCCATAAAACAAGTGGTACAGCGGCTTTTGCTAAGTTACGTCATATAACGTCTCAACCAACCAATGCAAAACAAGAAGAGTCTACTCGGATACAACTAGATTTAGGATATCAACAAGGTTTGTTTAATGGATTATTAAAAGTATCAGGCTCTGTATTTAAATTAGATGAAAAAGTTGCAGATAATCAAGATACTAAAACATCCTTTCAGGCAAGTTGGGAATATCGTTTTTAAAATAATCCTCAGCACACCTTAATGAAGAGCACTATCTGGAATTATTAAGTGGGTTAATTGTTAATTAGCCCACTCACATATTGTGTCTTTAAAACAATATAAGTACTCATTGTGGTTTAAGGCAAAGCTGTTTTTATGCTCCGCCTAAAAACAACTCTTCAGCATCGTCTTTTATATCTTGATAGTCATCTTCATCAAGATTCAATGCGTCCAATACTTCATCTTTAATATAGGGCCAATCAGGTGAAGCAATAAAACGTTTATTTACATGTACTAGGTTTTCTGCCATTTTTAATGCCGCAAAAGTTAACTGCTCAGCACCTTCATCAATTTGTTTTAAATAATCATGATCATGATGCCGTAAAATCATTTGGCAAATGGGTTTAGGCAAGTTCCAAGATGTAGATAAAAAATAACCGACAACCGCATGATTCGTTTTATAACTCCTCTCTTCTCGTTCAATTAAAGAAACATGATAATCACGATTCGATTCCGCTAATACATTAATATAATCATCATAATTCATCGCCATAGCTGGGATCCCAGCATCATGAAATAAACCTATCATATGTAAGTTTTCAGTTGGTACCTTACTTTTTATTTTTGTCCCTATCAGGGTTGCAGCTGTAGCGATATCTGAAGCCGTGTCCCAAAAGCGCTCTAATGAGATACAACACTTATCTTGCTTAAAAGCTTGCTTGATTAAAAAACTAGTAACCAGAGTTGTGATGCTATCGAGACCTAAAAACATCACAGCTTGTTTTATATCTGTCACCGTTCTAGCCAAGCCATATAATGGTGAATTAATCACTTTCAGCACAGCTGCTGAAGTAGCTATATCATCAGATATTATTTCAGCCACTCGATTAAGCTCTGGAGACTCTAATGCTAATTCATCTTGAAGTTGTTGTAATATTTCTGGTTTAGGCGGTAAATTAAATCCATGAGACAAATCAGAAAGTACCTGAGCATCAATATCTATCATGTAAAATAATCCTTTTTAAATTTTTCAATAACCTTCAATCACTAAAGTGATATCATGATTCAAAACACGCTGTATATTATTAATTCTTATGAATCAAACTTGTGCTGAATGCCAAGCCTCTTTAAGCTGCCAATCAGATTTAAGCGCCTCTTCATGCTGGTGCATGGAACTGCCAAATATCATATCTCTTGAAACGAATCAAATTAATACGCAGTGCTTATGTAAAGAGTGCCTCGCTAAGAAAATAAATAAACAAATACACACGCTTTACCATACTAAAAATTTAGACCAATTAATTGAAATAGCCAAGCCATATAGAAAAAAAACAAATTTAATTGAACATATTGATTACACTATAGAAAATGGCCTTTATGTATTTAGTGCTTGGCATCATTTAAAGCGAGGGAAGTGTTGTTCTAATGGATGCAGACATTGTCCTTATGACAAACAAGGCAAGATCACGCATAAATAATTTAATAAATATAATGAGAAGTGGTTAACTCCTCACGCTGACATCAATTCTATTAGTTACTTATCTTTGTTGCAGTAGTATTACTCTGAGTCTTTTTTTTCTGCTGACTGCTTTTGAACAACCCCTTCCTGAGATTCAGGTTTTTTATCTTGCTCTTTATTTTGACCGCCACATCCGCCACAACAACTCATAATAATTCCTCAATTTAAGTTTACTGTCTAAATTTAACTTCGTACTAATAATAATCCAGTGTGCTACTCATATAATTGATTTAGGTCATGTCCATTTAATAAAGAAAGATTTACTTACAATTTCCTAAGTGAGTTTCATTATTTTAATGCTTATTATTCCCTAAATTTAAGTGTATTAATTTTAGGGAATAAAATGAAAAAAACTAAACTATTATTAGCCATCGCAGCATTTTCAGTGAGCACATCTTTTTTTGCTAAAGCAGAACTATCTCCAGTACAAAAGCATGTTCAACTTGCGATGAAAATGGAGCATAGAGATGCAACCGATACTAAACGAGATCATAATAGAAATCCGATCGCAGCACTTGAGTTTTTTGGCCTAGAGCAAGATATGAAAGTCATTGAATTTGCACCAGGAAATGGCTGGTATACTAAAATTTTAGCGCCTGTTCTACAAGATAAAGGCGAACTACATTTAGCTTATCCTGAAAAATGGTTAGCGGGTTTTGATCCTTTATTAAAAAAAGAAGGGTTTAAGTCTACTCATAAATTGCCTATAAATCTTGATTGGAATAATGAAGAGAGACGATATGCTCTAGGGTCACTGAATTTTGGTATGAAAGACGCAGATATGATTTTAAATATTCGTGAATACCATAACTTTAATTTAACTGATAAGAATAAACTAAATAAAGCGGCTTTTGATTCTTTAAAACCAGGAGGGAAATATGTCATAGTCGATCATACTAGACGTCATATGGAACCTGAAACTAAAGAGCTTGGCCGTAGAGAAGATCCTGTTCAAGTTATTTTAGAAGTTCAAGCTGCAGGATTTATTTTAGAAGATTCATCTGATATGTTTTTCCGTCCAGACGATGAATTACGTTATGAAGTAGGCAGGAAAACAGTTACCGGTAATACAGATAGATTTAGTCTTGTATTTAAAAAACCAGAATAAGTAACACTATTAACTAAAAATGAAGCGCGTACACTTCTAGCGCTTCATTTATGAGCTATTAATAACTAATTTATTTTCTGCTTATCCACTTCATCTAATTTAATCATATAGGCATTTCGTCCTATCCCTTTAAACTCTTCATCGGTAAAAATTACAGTATTATTATCAGAAAATGTGACAGCTTCTTTTTGTGTCACTATACCTAAATTAATTTTGTAAGCATCTCCCGAGAAAAAATCATCCCCAGTCCAGTTTTCGAATAACCAAAGCCGCTCAGAATCTAATAATACTAGCTTACTCCGATCTGGGCTCAAAGCTGCTGAGGTGATCCAACATAACTTTTCATGTGTGGTACAAGTATTAAAATTACTGATATAGCGCGCCTGATAATTATCAGCGTGATCGCCAATTTTATATAAATTAGTATCACCATCAAAAGGTTCCGTTCTGTTTTTAGAAAATAAATACAGCTGTTTTTTATAAAAAACAAACGCTTCTAAATCAAAGTTTTTTTCAGATTCCTTTGGTGGGTAATTAACTTGTTCTGGATAGGTGAATTTTATAATTTCAGCTTCAGTGGTATTTCCTTTTATATCTATCGGATTTTCTATCTTATAAATAGTTAGCCATTGACGCATATTTTCATTATTGCCAAAATCACCAATAAAAAAATGGCCAAAATCATCTTGAGTCATATCTTCCCAATCTAAATTTTTAGCATTGGTGATAGTAATGGTTTTTTTTATAGAACCATCTTTTTGTATTTGGTGTAATTTCGCCCCATTTCCGCCATCATTTATCGCCCAAAAGTTCTCAGCTTTATCCATTTCAATACCTGAAATTTCTTTTAACTCAGGAGCCAAGGTCACAACTTTTTTACTGTAAAGCTGATAAGTTAAACCGCCTATTAATAAAAACATTAAAATTGAGGCTAAAATAGTTATTCTGATAACTGTTTTTTTTATCATTTAATATCTAACCCTTCACCCAATTCTATTGGTAATTCTGAGCTTGCGCCCCACTCGCTCCAAGAACCATCATAAACAGCTAAGTTTTCATAACCTACAATGTGTGCACCCAGTGCTAAAATGCATGCAGTAACCCCAGAACCACAACTAAAAATAAGTGCATCTGCATTCGCCGCCAATCTTTTATGAAACACAGTTTGCAAAGCATCTTTATCAAGCATAAAGCCATTTTTTACAATATCCGAATAAGGCATACTTCTTGCGTTTGGAATATGACCAGCTCTCATTCCCGCTCTTGGCTCTTCTGCATCACCTAAAAAGCGATTTTTTCCTCTTGCATCCAAAACAAGGTAAGATTGATTACCTAGCTGGGCCAGTACAGCATTTTGATCTACAAAAGTATCAGGATTATAACAAGCTATAAAATCACCTGAATTTTTAACTTTCTGATAAGACTCAGTGATAGGATAACCTTTTGCTAGCCAATCAGGTAAACCGCCATCTAATACAGCAACATTATCAAAACCCATAGCTCTAAACATCCACCATGCTCTCGCACTGCTATATATCCCTTTTTCATCGTAAACAATAATGCAGCTATCATTATTTATGTCAAACTCACGCATCAAACTCTGAAATTTTTCTTCGCTTGGCATCGTATTCGAAATAGGCGAATCTAAATCACATACCTCTTTACTAAAGTCAAAACGTCGTGCACCTTGTATTATTGTTTCTGCTTTATATGCTGCTTTTGATCCAGCCTGCGCCATACTGGCATCAAAAATAATAAGCTGTTTATGATTAATATTGTCATTTAACCAATCAGTTGTAACTAAAGGACTTGATAGGAGCATATTAAAACCTTTTTTATGTTTATCTTAACCTTAGTATACAAAAAAAGCCCTTAGGTATAATCCTAAGAGCTTTTTATAATTATATTTTTTGCCACAAAGTGGCCTTAAATAAAACTGCTCAGCAGGTTTATTTAACTATTAAACCATATTCTTTATCTAATAACTCAATCACTTCAGCACGTGGATCTTCAGGGATCACAATTTTTTTGCCTATGATCTTAGATGCGATACCAGTATAAGTCTCTGATACATTCATCATGACATCTACAGGTAATTTATAACCTTCCGCTAACTTAAAGCGCTCATCCATACGATCTTTATTTAATAAAACATCGCTATCTGGTACGTTTTTAATGAGTAGTTGACGGAAACCTTCTTTTGAATTTTCAACAACTTTGCCATCTCGAAAAGCAGGACCATCCCATATACGAGATGAATCAGGCGTACCTACTTCATCAATATAAATCAGCTTTTCAGTGCCATCTAATTCTGAAACATAACCAAACTCAAATTTAGTATCTACAAATACTTGATCTAATTTCGCGAGTTCATCAGAGATTAACTTAAAGCCTTCTGTTAATAACTTTTCATATTGAGAGACATCATCTAATGATTTGAAATTAAATACGTCTAAGTTATTTTCAATGTTTTTACGTGTGATATTTACATCATCAACTTCAGGAATTTCATCAACGCCTGTGATAATGCCTTTTGTTGAAGGCGTGATTAAAACTTTATCTAGTTTCTGATTTGACTCTAAACCTTCAGCTAGTTCATTACCACAAAAATCTCTTACGCCTTTAGCGTAATCACGCCACATACTACCTGTGATGTATTGACGTGCAATCGCTTCAACCATTACAGGCTTAGCTTTGCGTACAATCCAAATATATGGATGTGGAATATCAACAATATGATTACCCGCAAGGCCAGCTTTATCAAACATATTAAACCAATGCGCAGCAACGCTATTTAACGCGATACCTTTACCTGGCACACCATTTAATCCATTTTCACCTTGCCAAATACAATCAAAAGCAGAAATACGATCAGAAATAATCATAATTGCTAAAGGTGTATCTGTAGGAATACCGTAAGACTTCTCTTCGATTAAACGAGCACTATCTTCTGGTGTTAACCAGTAAACAGAACGAACTTTACCACTGTGAACATCACCTTGTGTACGAATAGGTAAATCATCATTAACGTCTAAAACTTTATAAGTGCTCATTGTTTCTCCGAAAGGATAACCATCAATTTTAAGCGGCGTATTTTAAGCCAGTATCAATAAAATCACAATCTCTGAGGACACAACAATGCAGATATTTCACAAATTATTTACTGAATTTTTTTCACTTAAAAAATTAACCAAAAATAATTTACAACTAAAAGTTCGATATCTAAAAACTTCATGTTTATCGAGTCAGGCTATAATTACAATGTAATGCAAGTTTTGTTAGAATAGCTGCCAAATTTATATGGAGCCTAATTTATGCCAGCTTATGTAGTAGGACACAAAGTACCAGATTCAGATTCAATTGTTGGAGCAATCGCTCTTGCATATTTAAAAAACGCAATTGGTGAAGAAGCAATTCCTTCACGTTTAGGTGAGCTTTCACCTGAAACACAATTCATTTTAGATAAATTTGGTTTTGAAGCACCAGAACTAAAAATGAGCTACGCCGGTGAAAGCCTTTATATTGTAGATCACTCTGATATTGCATTAGCACCAGATGATGTTGCAGAAGCGACGCTTCTTGGCATAGTTGATCACCATAAATTAGGTGACTTAACATCAGATACGCCTCTTGAGTGTTGGATCCGTCCTGTTGGTTGTAGTAACACAGTTATCAAAATGATGTATGATTTCCATAACGTTGAAATTCCTAAAGATATTGCTGGCATGATGATGTGTGCAATCTTAAGTGATACAGTTATTTTTAAATCGCCAACTTGCACTACAGCTGATATCCGTTGTGTTGAAGTACTCGCTGAAATTGCAGGTATTACTGATTACAAAGAATTAGGCATGGAAATGTTTAAAGTAAAATCAGCAGTATTAAATACACCTATGCGTGATTTAGTAATGCGTGATTTTAAAAACTTTAATATGAATGGCACAAAAGTAGGCATTGGCCAATTAGAAGTTATCGACCTTGCTATTTTTGATGAAATGAAACCTGACTTAGAAGCTGATATTGCAAAATTAAAGCAAGAAGAAGGTCAACACACTGTGCTTTTATTATTAACTGACATAATGAAAGAAGGCTCTGAGCTTTTAGTTGTAAGTGATGACTTATCTCAAATCGAATCAGCTTTTGCAGCAACAACTGACAACAAAGTATGGTTAGATGGTGTATTAAGCCGTAAAAAACAAGTAGTTCCACCACTTGAAAAAGTATTCGCTTAATTTTTTACTATCAAGCTAAGCTATAAAAAAGATGTGCATTGCACATCTTTTTTTTGGTTCAAACTTTAATTATCATAATGGATATTAAGCACCTGGAGCCATAATTGATGTTGCACCAGTTTTAGCTAATTCAGCTAAATCTTTATCAATCCAGAACAATGCTTTACCGTCTTCACCAACAAGTTTAATTTTATCTATAATGCCATTAAATAACTTTTCTTCTTCATGTTGTTCTGCAACATACCATTGTAAAAAGTTAAAAGTAGAATAATCATGAGCAGTAAATGCAACATGCGTTAATTCATTAATACGCTGAGTAATTAAACACTCATGTTCATAAGTTGCCAGGAAAATATCACCCAAAGAGTTAAACTCATGTGGTGGCGCTTCAATTGTGCCTAAGATCGGCATAGCACCCGTTTCACTTACGTAAGTGAATAAGCGATTCATATGTTCCATTTCTTCTATTGCATGTTTACGTAAAAATTCAGCAGCACCTTCAAAGCCTTTATCTTCACACCAAGCACTCATTTGCAGATATAAATTTGAAGAGTAAAACTCTAAATTTATTTGTTCGTTCAATTTTTCAACCATAGCTGGTGCTAACATAAAAATACTCCTAAAAAATGTAAGTCGCTATTGTTCTGTAATTAAAGCTAAAAATCAACATACTATCAGTTATTACCTTAGGTATAACAAACGTATATCCATTTACACGTCTGCATATAACTTTTCCGTACCTTTTATAACAAAAAAAAGTATCTTTTTAATTACATTTATTTTACATTTGTTCCCGCTTTGATCATTTTTGAATCAAAAGTGAATAAAAGACAACAATCCAGGGAAAATAAAAAATGAATAATAATTTTAATAAAAAACTACTCGCTATGGCTATTCCAGCAATATTAGCGACAGCAAATGTGCATGCAACAGACTTAAATATCAATCAAACCGAGATGAAGTTAAATGGCCAAACTTTTGGTTCTACACAATTCATCATTAAATATAAAAATAACTTAGCAACAATGAGTGAACAATCAATATCAAGTGCACTAAATAATAATAAAAAAGCGCAAAATTTTGTTCAAGGTTTTAAATCCCTAAAAGCAGAAAAAACACAATATATACGTTCAATGGCAGTGCAAGATCATCATGTTGTTCGCGTAAACAAAAAAATGAATGCAACTGAAACACAAGCTTATATGCAAGAAATGTTAGCTTCTGGTCAGGTCGAATTTATTGAAATAGATCAAATGCTAAAACCGTTTGCAACACCTAATGATCCGCAATACAGCAGCCAATGGCACTACTTTGAAAATAATGGTGGATTAAACTTACCTACAGCTTGGGATAGTGCAACTGGATCTGGTGTCACTGTAGCAGTATTAGATACAGGTTATCGTCCACATGTTGATTTAAATGCAAACCTATTACCTGGCTACGATATGATCTCGGATATATCAGTTGCAAATGATGGCGGTGGTAGAGATTCTGATGCAAGGGATACAGGTGATGCCGTAGCAAAAAATGAATGTGGTACCAATGACGCTTCTAATTCAAGTTGGCATGGAACACACGTTGCTGGAACAATAGCAGCCGTGACTAATAATGGTGAAGGTGTTGCAGGCGTTGCATACAATTCTAAAATCGTTCCTGTACGTGTATTAGGAAAATGTGGTGGTTTAACATCTGATATTGCTGACGGTATCATTTGGGCGTCAGGTGGTTCTGTTTCAGGTTTGCCAACTAATACAAATCCAGCAGATGTAATTAACATGAGTTTAGGTGGTAAAGGCTCTTGTAGCTCAACAACACAATCAGCAATTAATACTGCTCGTGCAAACGGTGCAGTAATTGTGATTGCTGCAGGTAACTCAAATGATAACTCAGCAAACTATAATCCAGGTAACTGTTCTGGCATTATAAATGTAGCTGCTACAGGCAGAAATGGTGGTCGTGCCTATTATTCAAATTATGGTAATAATATTGATGTTGCGGCACCAGGTGGCGCGCAAAGCTTTGCCAATGATTCAGAAGGTGTGTTATCGACTCATAATTCTGGTTCAAATGGTCCATCATCTGATAGTTACCACTACAGCCAAGGTACATCTATGGCTGCTCCTCATGTAGCTGGTGTAGCAGCTTTAATTAAGCAAGTAAAACCAAATGCAACACCTGATGAAATTGAAACTATTTTAAAAACAACTACACGTAGCTTCCCAGCAACTTGCTCAAGTTGTGGTACAGGTATTGTTGATGCAGCTGCAGCTGTTGCTGCTGCCGGTGGTGGCACAACTACACCTCCAACTGGTGATAATGTACTTGTCGATGGAGAACCTAAAACAGGATTATCAGGTACTAAAAGTAGCGAGACTTTCTATACTATTGAAGTACCAAGCGGTGCAACAAATATTAGTTTTGCGATGAGTGGTGGCACTGGTGATGCTGATTTGTATGTTCGTGCTGGCGCAAAACCAACAAGCTCAACTTATGATTGTCGCCCTTATGAAAGCGGAAATGCTGAAACTTGTTCAATAGATAACCCGACTGCAGGCACTTATCATGTAATGATAAAAGCTTATAGTGCATATTCAAATGTGAGCTTAAAAGCGGATATCACAGGTGGTAGCACAGGCGGTGGCTCTCAAGCTGGCGGTGGTACTGTAAATGATGTTTCTGCAACGGCAGGAAACTGGGCGCATTATACTATTGACGTACCTGCAGGTATGGCTTCATTTACTGTAACGAGTTCTGGTGGCACTGGTGATGCTGATTTATTTGTAAAATTTGGTAGTCAAGCAACAACAAGTAGCTATGATTGTCGTCCTTATAAAAATGGTAATGCAGAAACTTGTACTTTCTCTAACCCTCAAGCTGGTACTTGGCATTTAAGCTTAAATGCTTACAGAACATTCAGCGGTATTACTTTAGACGCACAATATAAGCCTTAATCAATCATTTTAAGTTTTATATTTAATCAATACGGCTGCTGTTAAAGCAGTCGTATTTTTTATAAATTGTTATAATAATTCTAAAATAGCTTCAGCTTTACTGACTTCAAATTGCTTTTCTGCTTCAATGTTTAAATGCGTCACCTGACCATTATCAACTATCATAGCGTAACGCTTTGAACGAATACCACCAAAAACACCTGTTTCTTTATCAAGCCCTAAAGCTTTAGTAAAAGCCGCGTCACCGTCTGCAAGCATAGTGATATGTTCTGCATTTTGGCTATCACCCCAAGCTTTCATAACAAAAGCGTCATTTACAGATATACAAATTATATTATCTATGCCTTTTGCAAAAAATTGTTCTACCAAAGTAATAAAACCAGGTAAGTGTGAGGCTGAACAAGTAGGTGTAAAAGCCCCTGGCACAGCAAATAAAACAACCTTTTTATTTGCAAATAAATCATCTGTATTAGGATTGCTCATACCTTCACTTGTTAATAAATTAAATGTCACTTTAGGGAGTAAATCACCGACTTTTATCATGCTATAAATCCAATATTAATTAAAAGTACTTAAACTAACATAAACCTAAGCTATTACGTACACTTTGCATTTGTTGTTGCAAACTTTCATAAACATGCCCAACTAACTTATCTGATTCTCCCACTTGTTGTTTCATTTGTGCCATCGAATGGGAGAAATTTTCAAGCAAACCATGCTGCTCTTGTGCAAATTCTCTTGCTTGCATCGCCACTTGGCTGGCATCTTGCGCGTTTTTAGCCACTTGCTCTGAATTCACTTTTAATTGTTCAGCATTATTTGTTTGCATTTGTGAGTCATCAGATAATGCGGTGATCTGAATTGAAACTTGATCGGAACTTTTAGTTAATAAATCAAGCTGTGCCTTAATATCACCTAAAGAACACTGAGTTTGTTGGGCTAATTTTCTCACTTCATCAGCCACTACCGCAAAACCTCTACCATGCGCGCCCGCTCTTGCTGACTCTATCGCTGCATTTAATGCTAATAAGTTAGTCTGTTCAGCAATAGTTTGAATCACATCGACAACTTTATAAACATCTGCAACACCTTTTAGCAATTCATTTAAACTCGTTAATCCTTGTTCTACCCTTTGTTGCGTTAAAGAACTAGCATTTAACATAGACTGCGAATAATCCAAGCTTTTATCCATAGCTACAAAAGTGTTTTGTGCATTACCTTCAACTTGCACATTTACAGCACTGACTTGTTCACCAATTTTTTTTATATTTTTTAATAAAAATTCATTTTCATCAACACGAGTTGTTGTTTTATTTGAATGTCCTGTGATGTTTTCTAAGTTATGACTCATCTCTTGCATAAACTCATTTATTACATTGAGCATCTTAGCTTTTGCATCATCTTGTTCGCGCTGCCTTTGAATTAATAAATTAAAATAATTTGCAATTTGTCCAACTTCTGTGTGCTTAGCTGAATTATCAATTGCTTTTAAATCATTGCTTTCAATAAGATCTTTAAATGCATCCCTCAATGAGATTAATGGATTTAATACTTGTTTTAACTGTGCCCAATAAACAATACCAGCAAGAATAAATAAACATCCTATACTGATGCAAAATACGACTAATATATTTTTTTGAACATCCCCTTGATGTTCACTTAACTTCACTTCAGCATTAAGTACTACCGCAGTTAAATCAGAGATCTCTTTTCTGAGCTGTGCTACACCTTCTAATCTTTCCTTAGATTGACTGATAGTATTATTTAATTCTTTTGGGTAACGTTTTGGCCAACTAATTAACTCTGACTTAATTTCTTCAGCTAAATCTTCAGGCTCATCATCTGTTAATAAAAACTCATCCTCATCAACTTGTTCAAATATACCTAAGTTTGGGATTTTATTTATCTCGAGTGCTAGCTGATTTAACTGAAATAAATACTGATTAATTTGATTTTCTTTTTCTTGAGAGTAGATGGATGATAGGGAGGAAGTTAGTTGAGATAGCAGCAAAACCTGATTTAAGTAGTCACTGCCTTTTACTGTATATTGTGCTGCGAGCCATTCTTGATCGTCTTTCGCTTTTTGTGCGTAATGAATAAGTGAAATTGCAGAGCCTGACATCTGACGAATAGCATTATCCAACAAAGCATTCTCATTACCTGACAACTTACCTAGAGCACGATACTTACCATCAATACCTACTATTAGTAAATCTAACTTTATATTTAACTGTTCTTTGAGCTCAGTTGGAAGGATTTGTAATTGATTCTTTTTTAAATCTAGTATTAATTGGCTAGATTTATTTAAAGCTAAACTATCACCTGTACTGAGGTAATCTTCAACATTAGCTGAAAGTGATACTAAAATAGTATTTTTAAGCTGATTATAATCATCGTCTTGATTTTTAAGGGTGAGAAAAGCATTACTGGCCCAAAACAAAGTAATCGCCAATATTAAACTTGCACTAGACAGTAAAATTGCTAATAAACGTGTAAAGGAGGAAACTCGCATAATTCATACTCCGCGTATCATTTGCACGCAAGGGTATGACTGGAACATTACAAGCTCATGTCACTTACGTGACATAAATATGACAAACAGGAAATAACAACCAAAAACTATGAGGTCATCGCAGCCAAAACATAAACATCAAACCTATTTTTTTTAGTTTCGATTTTCATTGAAGGGGTTTTATCATTTAAGAATGGCGCATAATCAGGCCTTTTTACTACCACTCTTTTAGTTGCTAATGATAAAGCATCTGGCAGTAAGTTATCTGCATCTAAATCTGCACCTACAAGAGATTGAAAAACGCGCATTTCTTTTTTTACTAATGCTGATTTTTCACGATGAGGAAACATAGGATCTAAATAAACCACATCTGGTTTTAAATCTGTTGAAGGTAAAAGATCATGACTACTACCAAATATCATCTGCATATTTTCCTGCATCCAAGAACCAATTTCAGCATCTTGATAAGATCTTTGTAAGCCATCATACAATAAAGCAGCTACAACAGGATGACGTTCAAATAAAGTTACTTTACAGCCTAAAGCAGCTAAAACAAATCCATCCCTACCAAGACCAGCCGTGCCATCTAAAACACTAGGGGTTGCTCCTTTATTTAACCCTATTGCCTTTGCAATTGCTTGCCCTTTACCACCACCAAACTTTCGACGGTGGGCTGCAGCACCAGTGACAAAGTCAACTCTAATAGCACCTAGCTTTTTTTCATCTGTTTTGAATAAAGATAAACCAAGTTCATCATAAACTAAAGAAAAGTCACTTTTTGAATCGAACCATTCATTTAACTTAAATTGCTCTTCTAAAAAAGTGATATATTGCTGTTTTTCGGTTAAATTGCTTTGAATAATCAAGTGGAAATCCCATTACAGATGAGCAAAGAATTATACCAACTTGATTTTATTCAAACAACATTGATTTAATCGACATTTAATGAGTACTAAATTTAAAACAGTTCAATATCTGTTTGTGAGGTTACTTCATTAGCCACAGCGTTATCTTGCTCATTCGTTAAACGCTCTAATAAAGAGGCTCTTTGCTCCATAATATGCGCCATATAACGAATCACATCATCAAATGCAGTTCTAATCCCTTCATTGATATTTAAATTTTTCTCTAACTCTCTAACAGTATGTTCAACTGAATTTAATACATATTCCTCTTGGTCAGTTTCTAAGCCTAAATTAGGAATTGTATTCACAAAATTATTATACAAGGTATCAACTAAGCTAACCGATACCTTGGTATGCTTATATAAATCTTCTATTTGTGTTCTTAAGGTGCTATCGACTAAAGAAAAGGTATCTGTTATTTCATTTGCTTGTTCTAATACAAGATCGTTGACTTCCATCGCTTGTACTTTTGCGTTTGTTGCCTCCAAAATATGGGGGAATAAATCTTTATAGCGCCCATATAATGCAGCATCTGATAAAGGCATATTTTTTACAAGAATAGAAACATGGGGGTAGTTAATGATTGTTCTGGCACCAAAATCAATAAACCGCTCACCATCAACACATTTTTCTAATAGCTCTTGCTCTAATGGACAAACAACACCTTGATTACTATAAAACTTACCTTCACCTCGATACCAATAAACCACAACCACATTCAAACTAAGGGGCGTAAAAAATTCCATAAAATAGTCAGTTAGGGCATCTAAATTATGGGTATGATAAGTTTGACCAACATAACGCATCACCCTGCCCATATCACCAGAGTCCGTCATCGCAATTTCAGCTGTAGTTTGCGCTTGTTCAACATCTACTTTTAACGAATCACAATTTTTTCTGTATTTATATAAAACATCTATACGAGCTTGTAATTCTTCAACTTCAAAAGGTTTAACAATATAGTCATTACCACCTGAGTTATAACCACGCACACGCTCAGTTAAAGCGCCTTTTCCAGATAAAAACATCACTGGAATATCAGCCGTTGATGAATCTTTTTTTAATAATTCACATACTTCATAGCCATTCATACCCGGCATTTCTACATCTAACAATATAATGTCGGGATTATTCTTTACTGCACTTCGGATCCCTTCCTCACCATTACTTGCATGTATCACTTTGCAAAAGTCTTTAAGTGTTTCTTCAACTACACGGTGAATAAATTTATCGTCATCAATTGCCAATATCATCTTTGACATACACAATTTCCCTTGTTGCAACGCATACCATTTTTAAAATAAGTATAAAAAGCATAGTTGCCTTTGATTAAATTGCTAATTTATTCAATTAAATATCATTGAATTAATTATATTTCAGGCAAAAAAAAAGCACCTTAGGTGCTTTTTATATAATGCATATATTGCTATTTACGTACGAATACCACTATGTCTTAGTAGTGCATCAACTTTAGGCTCTCGCCCTCTGAATGCTTTAAATAACTCCATAGGTTCTTTTGAACCACCCATTTCTAGAATATTTTCCATAAATGATTTACCCGTTTGCGCATTAAACACACCTTCATCTTCAAAGCGCGAAAATGCATCTGCTGATAATACTTCAGCCCATTTATAAGAATAATAACCAGCGCTATATCCACCAGCAAAAATATGACTAAAACCATGTTGGAAACGATTAAATTCTGGCGCTTTTATAACTGAGGTTTCAGTACGCACTTTATTTAATATAGTTTGGATTTGGCATTCTTTTTCAGCGTCATAATCAGCATGAATATGAAAGTCAAATAATGAAAACTCAATTTGGCGTAACATCACCATAGCTGACTGAAAGTTTTTAGCAGCTAAAAGTTTATCTAATAAGTCTTTTGGCAGTGGCGCGTTTGTTTCATAATGACCTGAAATAAAAGCTAGCGCCTCTTCTTCATAACACCAGTTTTCTAAAAACTGACTTGGTAGCTCTACGGCATCCCAAGCAACACCATTTATACCTGCAACAGAGCCGGCTTCAACTTGTGTAAGCATATGATGAATACCATGACCAAACTCATGGAACAAAGTTGTTACTTCGTTATGCGTAAATAACGCCGGTTTATCGCCCACTGGACGATTAAAGTTACATACTAAATAAGCAACCGGTAATTGAACCGAACCATCAAGCTTAGGTTTACGACCCATACAGTCGTCCATCCAAGCACCACCTCGTTTATGCTCGCGAGCATAAAGGTCTAAATAAAATGATCCGCGTTTTTTGCCTTTTACATCAAAGATTTCAAAGAAACGCACATCTTTATGCCAAGTATCTATGCCTTCTACTTCTTTAACATCAATTGAGAATAAACGTTTTACAGTTGCAAACAACCCAGATAAAACACGGTTTTCAGGGAAATATGGGCGTAAAACTTCATCTGATATAGCGTACTTCTCTTGTTTAAGCTTTTCAGCATAATAAGATAAATCCCACGCATTAAGTTTATCTATGCCATGTTTATCTTTTGCAAACGCTTCAAGCTCAGCTAATTCTTCCTGTGCTTGGCCTTTTGAGTGTTTAGCTAAATCATGTAAGAAGCTAAAAACCTGATCTGTTGATTCAGCCATTTTTGTTGCCAATGAGTGTTCTGCAAAATTATTAAAATCAAGTAACTGTGCTATTTCATGGCGTAAAGCGAGTTCTTCAGCCATCACTTCTGAATTATCAAACTTACCTTGATCTGGACCTTGATCTGACGCTCGGGTAGCAAATGCAGTGTAAGTTTCTTTACGTAACGCTTGATCATCTGCATAAGTCATAACAGGTAAGTAAGATGGGAAGTCTAAAGTAAATAACCAGCCCTCTAGCTCTTTACTTTGTGCTGTTTGCTCTGCAAGTGCGATAGCTGACTCTGGTAAACCGGCTAATAATGCTTTATCAATAATATGCTTTTGCCAAGCACGAGTGGCATCCATTACATTATTACCAAATTTTGCAGCTAGCTCAGATAGTTTTGTGCTTATTTCAGCATAGCGAACTTGCTTATCTTCACTCAGAGAAATACCCGATAATTTAAAATCACGTAAGGTATTTGTGATTACTTTTTGTTGCGCTATCGATAACGAATTAAAGTCTTCTGAATCTTTAATGGCCTGATACGCTTTATATAAACCTTGATGCTGACCAACATAAGTAGAGTATTCCGAAATAAGCGGTAAACACTCATCATATGCAGCTCTCAGCTCTTCTGAGTTAACAACAGAATGCATATGAGATACAGGCGACCATAAACGAGATAATTGATCATCAACCGCTTCAAGAGGTACTATAAAGTTGTTCCAGGTATAAGTGCTATTTTCTAATACTTCATCAATTTTTTTTCTGCAAGCTTCAATGCCTTGCTTTAATGCAGGCACGATATGTTCAGGTTTAATTTCTGAAAACGGTGGAAGTCCTTCAAGACCGATTAGCGGATTATTTGTCATATTATTTCTTTCAATTCACTGTGATTATAAAAATAGATTGGGGCAATCGAAATAAATTACAAGCTATTAGGTTGAAAGATAATCCATAATAACCATATCTTATATATTGAAACTGCGTAATTTACACTGAGCGCTTAAAAAATATTACTTTCGATTAAGGAATTAACATGGCACAACATTTTGACTATATCGCAATTGGCGGTGGTAGCGGCGGTATCGCATCAGCAAATCGTGCTGCAATGCGAGGTGCTAAAGTTGCACTTATTGAAGCTGAACATATGGGCGGTACCTGTGTAAATGTTGGTTGCGTACCTAAAAAAGTAATGTGGCATGGCTCTCAAGTAAGAGATGCGATTGAGCTTTATGCACCTGATTATGGCTTTGATGTCGAAATAAAAGATTTTAACTGGTCTAAATTAGTCGAAAGTAGAGAAGCTTACATAGGTCGTATTCATAAAGGTTATGATAAATATCTAGCGAGTAATGGCGTAACTGTGATCAAAGGTTTTGCTAAATTTATTGATAACAAAACAGTAGAAGTAAATGGTGAACTCTACACTGCAGATCACATTTTAATTGCTGTTGGCGGTCGCCCTAGCATTCCAAATATTCCAGGTGCTGAGTTAGGCATAGATTCAAATGGCTTTTTTGAATTAAACGCGCAACCAAAACGCGTAGCCGTAATTGGTGCTGGTTACATTGCCGTAGAGCTTGCAGGTGTATTACATGGTTTAGGCAGTGAGACACATTTATTTGTACGTAAACACTCGCCATTACGTACCTTTGAGCCATTAATTGTAGATACTTTAACAGATATTATGGCTAAAGAAGGGCCAACACTACATACAAATGCAACGCCTTCTAAAGTAACAAAAGAAGAAGATGGCAGTATTACACTTCACCTTGAAAACGGTGAGACACACAATGTTGATACATTAATTTGGGCGATTGGTCGTGAGCCAAGCACAGATAAAATCAATATCGAAGCAACTGACGTGACATTAAATGAACGCGGTTTTGTAAAAGTAGACGAATATCAAAATACGACAGCTAAAAATATTTATGCTGTGGGTGATATTATGGAAGGCGGTGTTGAACTCACTCCAGTTGCTGTTAAAGCAGGTCGTTTATTATCGGAGCGTTTATTTAACCCTGAACTACCTAATGCAAAAATGGATTATGACTTAATCCCTACGGTAGTATTTAGTCACCCACCAATTGGCACAATTGGCCTAACAGAATCACAAGCCATTGAACAATACGGTTCTGATAACGTAAAAGTTTACACTTCAGGTTTTGCAGCTATGTACACAGCTGTAACTCAGCACCGTCAAGAATGTAAAATGAAATTAGTATGTGTGGGCGATGATGAAAAAGTAATGGGCTTACACGGTATTGGTTTCTCGGTAGATGAAATGATCCAAGGTTTTGCAGTAGCCATGAAAATGGGCGCAACCAAAGCTGACTTTGATTCTGTTGTAGCTATTCACCCAACAGGCTCTGAAGAATTTGTTACCATGACTGGTTAGTGTAGAAAAAGCATCTTACACACATCAATAAATCTGGAAAATACTTAGCCACTGACTACTCTAAAAGTATATACGTGGCTTTTCTAGAGGAATTTATGTCTTTTTTAATCAAATCAGCAGATATATATAAAAAAACACAGCTTTCTAAAATAAATGAAAAAATCCTAGCTACCCCCATCGGTGGTAATATTGGCTCACTGCCAACGTTATTTACTAAAGGTGGTAAGTTTAATCGTGAAGCGAACAGCTACATCTTTTATAAAAAAGTGATCAGGCAAGCTGTGGACTTACAACCTTGTTCTCAAGCTCTTCAAGATTATTATCAATTCCTTGAAGATAACAATCTTCACTGGAATAAGTTTCCTCCTATCAAACGATTAAAACCAACGTATCTATTTCGTTCTCACTTACTAAAGAAAATAAAAAAAGGAACTCTGGCTCATTCGACAGCCAGTATCAGGATGAATCAAATCGTAAACTACTATAAATGGTTATTACATGACGGTTTTTTAGCGGTGAATAATGAGAAAGAAGCGCCATTTAAAATGGAATTCGTTTCGATTAAAACTATTGGAATACTTGCACATATATCACCAAAATTCATTATTGAAAGTAGTGATTTAAGAATAAAAGTACCTAGGGACAGTGAAACCAAAACAGTTAGATCGCTAACACCACTCAGCCAAGCAGAGTTAGATATTTTAACTGACTTTCTGCCTGAGGCGTCACAAGAATTAAAACTTCAAATCCTAATATCCATTGATACAGGATTGCGCATACAAGAGGTTGCAACTATCTCCCTCAATGCCATTAAATCAGCTAGACCACTTGCGGAATCGGAGTATCGTTCTGAGTTCAGTGTGGCCCCACAACTTAACGGCGTTCAGACAAAATATGGTAATAAACGAACAATTGAGATATCAAAAAAGCTACTGGATATACTAAACGAATATTGCATATCTGAGCGTCGACTAAAACGAGTGAACAAACTAGATAAAAAGCTTAATGATTTCTTCAATTCAAAACTTGAACTGAATGAAAAAACAGCTATTTCATTTAAGAGATGTTTAGATCATGAGCCTCTCTTTGTCAGCGAGCAAGGTAATCCCGTCTCTCCAAAATCGATTGAAGCAAGATGGTCAGAGTTAAGAGCCAAAATTAAAATAATACACCCATCATTTACTCACCGATTTCATGACTTCCGTTCAACATATGGAACATATCGCCTCAGTGATCTTCTTAGTGTGGGATTACATACTACTGAATGTTTGGAGTTATTAATGGGATGGATGGGACATAAAAATGAATCCACGACTATGAAATATATACGGTTTCTGAAACGTAGAGAAGCCTTTAAAGTGAAATTCGGTATCCTTGACAGTATTATGCATCATGCACTTGGAGGTGAAGATGAGTAACATTACTTATCTAAATACTTGGAAACCTGAATTATGTATTCATTTGATCGCTAATGGTAACTGCCGTGCCGATTTTAATCGGTTACTTTTCAAAGGTATTCCCCCTTCAAAGCAGCTTCGACAAGGTGATTTATTTAAAGATGCTCAACGTGAAGGTTTTATCCTGCAAATAAAATCACGCTTTGAAGAAAAAATAAATGAAGGGTCTAGTGAAAAAACACTTTATTCAAAATTTATTGAACTCTCTCGTTATCTAAAATGGTGTGATAAATCTGAGGTGATTGCATTTACTCAAGCTTCATTAGAAAGTTATATGACACACCAACAAACTCGGGTAATGCTGGGTAAACTTAAGCAATCAACTTATGGATCTGTAAGATCAAATATGGTGACATTATTTCAGCAATACCTTGATTTATCGAGCCAATATTTTGAAAACATTGTTGTAATGGATAAAAAAGATATTGAGCCATATGAAGCCTATACTCAAAATGACCTAAATAAGTTACTTCCATTCTTAAGACGTTTATTTAATCAAACATATTCGCAATTTATAGAAAAACCAGATATACATATAAATGCTCATAAACGAGCACCAACAATGACTTTTGAATGGAAAGGTCAGATCTACCCTGTATATGCTGGCATTTCAAAAATGATGGGGGCCGCGACGTACCTCCTTGCTTATTATACTTATGCTAACACAAGCGATTTATTTCAATTAAAGCAACCAAAAAATGTCTCTACTTCAGTCGATGATATTTGGTATACGATGCCCGCTTTTAAACGTCGTGCGTTCAAAACGATTCACATTGAAATGGGGGGCCATGAACTTGACATACCTAAATATGCGATGCAATTTTTTGACAAATTACTTAATGCTTCAAGGCTGATTAATTCTGATGACAACACAGCATTACTGCAAGTAGTAGTAAATAAAAAAAATAAACCAATAAATACAGGTATAACTACTCATCTCCTTAAGTGGGTTGAGCGGCACTTCGCCTTTACAGATCAAACCGGTAGGCGTTTACGTCCCGTAATCAGCCGGTTTCGTGAAACTGGATCTCAATTAACGGCGTTCCACCAGGGGGAAGTTGTAAGTAACTTAATGCTAAACAATTCAATTCAAACCCGTAATAAGCATTACAGTAGAGGAAACAAGCATACAAACAATGGAATGCTGCAAGATACAATGTCAATACGACAAGAACAAATTCAAAAAAATATTAATACTAAACAAGCTCGGATAAATTTAGGTATAAACGTACTGGTTATAGAAACAGAAAACAAAGTGAACTTCCCTGAACTAAGTCGAACTGCAATTGGAAGCAGTTGTGCCCACCCATTTGGAGAACAATCAAAAAAGTATACAAAAAAAGCTCAAACACATCGACTACTGAAAGATGGTGAAAAGCTAGCATGTGCTGAATTACTCAAATGCTTCGGTTGTCCAGAACAAGTGATTGTCCAATCAGTAAGTGATATCTGGTGTTTACTATCTTTTAAGGCCTGTATCGAAGAGTCTTTGTATTTTCATCTTGATGCTCATCACTACCGAAATAACTTTGAAACAACTTTAGCGTTTATTGATAAAAAAATTATTCCAAATATCAATAAAACGATTCTAAAACAAGCCGAATCCAAGTTAGATGATGAGGGTAATCATCCTTTATGGAATGACAGCGAATCTGTTATTAGTTTAATTCCATCTACAAGAAAAAATGAGGTGTAATATGGATACATCAAAATTATACTTAGCTGATTTTCCCGCAGAACATAAAATAAAAGATGTCGATATCGTATCTCTTTTCCAGAAAAGGCAGTTTGCTGAATTAAATTCCATCGTTGTATGCAAAGATACTTACGGAAACGTCACAGCTACATTTGGTCAAAATAATTGGTACTTAATGCCGTTTGCTCGAAGTAAAGAAAAGCACTCATTTAACTTTGAAGAATTTAATAACCACCCAGAGTTACAACGAGAGCTTAAGCTAATAGCCTATGGCTGGTTATTTAATAAAAGCCCACAAGGAAGAAGGGCTCTGAGTTTCACAAGTGTTGAATCTCAATTAAAGTGTATGAAACGCACTTATCGTTTTTTGGTTAAAAACAATCTCAAATCGCTTAAAGAGTTAGCAAATTCAAGATACTATATAAAGTTTGAGTCATATTTGCAAAGTAAATGCCTCGCTGAAAATACTACGACCTACACCTTTGTTTCAATTAATGCAGCTATCAGATTAGGGCCTTGGCACAAGCTAAATTTAGGCTTGACTATTTTTGAATCTCACATTCTATCAAGGAAGCTCTGCGGTAAAGAAAAGCAGCAACTTCTTGTTATTCCAGAACGCTTATGCAATAAAATTTATGGTAAAGCTATCGAGTTAGTGAACGATGCCATTCCTCACAAACAACTCATTGTAGAAATTGAAAACGATCTTCAGAACAATTATCTTGAGGGTAAACGCATACTCGATGAAAAAATCAAACAAGGGCACACTTATACGCTTATGGAAGAAATGGGCAAAGTCAATAATCATAAATATGCATTAGCGATAATGGATAACCAACCCTATGAGGCTAAAGATATAATTGCACCACTTGCTAATATTTTTCAAACAATTCCTTTAACAACAATTACAGAGTTTAAGCGATATATAGGCCAATTAATTTCCTCCTGCTACATCATTTGTGGAGGGTTTAGTGGCATGAGAGACTCTGAGCTAGATAAGCTCACTCCTAATAGTTACTACATCGATATTTTTGAAGGGCGTGAATATCACATGTTACAATCCCACACTTTTAAACTAGGTGAAAAGAGAGAAACATGGGTTACAGCATCCGCCTCTAAAAAAGCCATAGAGTTAATGACTACACTTACAAATAAATGGCGACAAGAAGTAACTTACCCAGATGAAAAATATAAAAACTCACTTTGGATAAATCAAACTTGGCGTTCTCAGCCACCTAAACTAATCAAAGACTGGCCTCAAAGGTTAAGCCGGTTTTGTAGACAATTCGACATCATAGTTTCCAAAGCCGATTATCAAGAATGCGTTGAATCTAACCCTCGTTCACTAGAGCGTATAAAAGCCACAGTTATCGTCGGTCAACCTTGGCAAATGTCTTCTCATCAATTTAGAAGAACTTTGGCATTTTATTGTGTTAAAAATCGTTTAGGTACACTAGTCGCTTTAAAACAACAGTTTAAACATCTCTATCTTGCAATGACTGAGTGGTATAGCAATGGTGGGAAATTAGCAAGCTTCCATAATTTAGTTATCGATAATCAAATCCAACAAGCGATCGATGAAGTAAACGCAGAAACTACTACTAATAAGATTTTTAGTCAGTGGCACTCTAATGAGCGGTTATCTGGTAAACATGGAAAAGCCATCATGAAAATGAGAAGTGATATCCCACATATATACAGTTCTTGGGACATTATCTATAAAGCTGTAAAAGAAGAACGACTAACTTTACATGGTTCAGCACATAGTTACTGTAAATCAGGGTACGACTGCGATATGGATGGTGTGATAATTCCACAGTTTTGCGTTGATTGTGACTCAGGGAGTAGTATTATAGATGAACAGCAAGCTAAATGGTGGCAGAAAAAACATCGTAGTCTAGTAGCATATATGCAGTCAGGAGAAGAAATATCTGTTAGTGAACGAAGCCACTATATAACTCAAGTACGAGCCGCTGAAAATGTTATGACCGATTTTAACATGCCCTTCACCCCTTTTGAACCAGATTTAAAGGTAGTGACATGAGTAAAAGTGAAAACACACTATTAGTATTAGAGGCTGCCCTTGAAAGAATCAAAAAAGGAAAGCCTAAAAGAGTCTCCATTCATCGAAAATTGAGTGTACGCGCTGTTGAAGAAGAGGCCAATTTGGGTAATGGTAGCGGTTATTACTACCCTAAGTTTGTTGAAAAAGTAAAGCTAGTCAAAGCTGAGCTCGCTTCAGAAGAAGGTGAAACTGTTCAACCGGAAATACAAACCGTACGGACCAAGCTTAAAGAGCAAAAGCGCATAAAGGATAACTATAAGATTAAATATGAATTGGAGAGAGAGAAGTTAGCTCTATTTGCAGCTGCACAGCATCATTTAAACGATAAATTGGTTGAAGCATTAGCTCGTATTAATGAGCTTGAATACGCTAACCTAGAGCTTAGAGAGAGGATTGCAGAAATAAAAAGGAGTAAGGTCTTACCTTTAAGATAATTTATATTTCACCGCCCACTTAAAGATTGGGTATGGGCTTTGATTGATTTAGATGTTGAGCCTTACATGGTTAAAGCGAGTAAAATCAATGTTACATTGCCAAACTTGCTGACGAAAAAATTGATGACATTGTAAAATCTAGTGACTTATATAAAAATCGGTCACACTTTTTACAAGTTGCGGCATGTCATGAATTTGAACATATCTAATTGCTTAACAGTGAATCTGTAACTCCTTTTACAAATTCACGAACAAAATAACTAAGTCTTGTAACGGTACAATTTAACTAGAGACTTCGTTAGAGGTATTATTATCTAAAATATCGAGGTCAAAAATGCCAAAGAAAATATTATCAGCAGAATTTAAACGTGAATGTGCAGAGCTAGTGATTGTACATGGCTACAAACACAAAGAAGCAGCGTTAGCTATCGGCGTAGGGTTGTCATCAATTCAGCGTTGGATCAGTCAGTATAAAAAAGAACAACAAGGTATCACACCAAAAGCGAGTGTTTTATCTCCTGAACAAATACGTATTCAGGAATTAGAAAAGCAAGTTAAGCAGTTAAAAAGTGATAATCAACTATTAAAAATAGCGTCAGCCTTTTTCGCTATGGAAATGAACAACGGCAACAAGTATCTGTTATGTTGAAGAAGGCTGGAAATAAAGTTCAGCAAATTTGTCGGTGCTTATCGATTTCGGTAAGTACATTTTATTATCGCTCAAAACCTAAAGGTATAAACGCTGAACAAGTAAAACTTGAAGCGGCCATGAAGCAAGTTCATGTTGACATGGATGCAACTTATGGCAAACGCAGAATGCTAATAGAGCTTCAGGCTATGGGTTTTAGCCTAGGTATTCATAAAGTTAGAACAGCAATGAAACGCTTAGACCTTGTAGCTAAACGACCTAAGCAACATCGTTATCCATCAGGTGGTAAAGCATCAGTTATCGCACCAAATCACTTGAATAGGCAATTTAACCCAGAGCAACTAAATACGCTTTGGTCAGGTGATATTACCTATATCCGAACTCAACAAGGTTGGCTGTATTTAGCTGTGATTATGGATTTATGCTCGCGTAAAGTAATTAGTTGGGCGTTTTCAGATAAACCAAATAGTGAGTTAACAACAAGAGCAATACGTTTAGCAGTAAATAAACGACAACCAAATGATGACGTTATATTCCATAGTGATCAAGGAGTTCAATATACGAGTGAAACATTTCAAAAAACACTAAATGAACATGGCATCAAAGCATGTATGAGTCGTCGAGGAAATTGTTTGGATAATGCTGTTACAGAAAGGTTTTTCCGCAGTTTAAAATCTGAGCGAGTTAATTATCGTCGTTATCAAACAAGGAGTGAAGCGATAGCTGATATTATTGATTATATAGAACCATTTTATAATCAAAAGCGCCGCCATAATAAGTTAGGAAATATTTCACCAGCAGAATATGAAATGAAATTACTAAAAAGTGCCTAAAGAAGTCTCCAAGTTGAGTTGACCATTACAGCTGAAGGTTGGTCGATTAATCTAGATTGGTTTTATTCTAGTCATGTCAATACCTTTAAGGTTTTACTTATTTGAAATTATAACCTTTCTAGTGTTATTAATAATTACAGAAGTAGCTTGAAATGCAACAACTAATTGCTAATATCATTAATAAGAATATTCAAGACTCAATAACCTATTACATTTGAAGGATTAAAATGTTGAAACTATTTAGTAATATAAAAATAATAAAATATAGTTTTCTTATACTCCCCTCGATTATTTCAGCTAACAGTTTTGCATCAGAAACAAATGCCGCCGCAGATAAACCCTTGTATCAATTTGAAGCAGGCATGCACGCTAATTATTTGGACGCAGAAGACTACTACCAATTAAATACGAGTGACCTATTTGCCACTGACTCTGACACGCAACTGGGGTTAGATGTTTCAATCCAATTACATCACAGTGTACTTCCCCAAAAAACGTTTCTTGCAATGGGTTGGAGCAAAACCGGTGAATATAGCGCGGATGTGCTTGCGCATTGTGGTGATAAAGCTTGCCAAGAAACCACCAAGCTCAACTTTCAATCCTTACAGCTAAATTATCATTACCTATGGCATCAATCATCTACAATAGAGTCTTCAGTTTATGCAGGTGTTTCATATATTTGGGCTGAAGGCGAAATGAAAGGCCAAGCTTGGCGTGATGGTGCAGCAGGTTTTCAGGTAGGCAATCAAATTTACTTTTTGCCACATTCAGCCATTCAACCTTACATTGGCGTTAGATTATCTTACTTCGCCATTGAAGATGGCGATGACACGATTCACTTACCAAACTTAAGCCTTTTATTTGGCTTGCGCTTTTAATTAATTTTTGGATATTTTATGACTTTATTTCGTATTATAAGTTTATTTTTACTGATTGGGTTAACGGCTTGTGATAAAGCAAGTATTCCTCCAGATACTGCGCCTAACTTAAGTTTATCGGTTAGTGCCCCCTCCATAGCTGACGCGGGTGAAACAGTCAACCTTAGTGCGATACTTAGTGCTAATGGAGCAAATGCTAATAGTGGCGTTACTTACGTGTGGGAGGATAAATCTGCACAACAACTTGGTTTAACGAGTAATAACGATACCGCAAGTTTTGTTGCTTTAGCAGGTATTGATGAGGCGATTATATTGGTAACAGCCTATTTTGATGGTTCATCTGTCAGTGAAACGATTAATATAGCTATTAATCAACCACCTAAGTTAACCATCACTGCTCCTCCAGCTGTTAATGTGGGCGCTAGCGTTGATCTTAATGCGTTGTTAAATATTGATGGAGTAGATGTTAATAGTGGTGTTACTTATGTGTGGGAAGATAAATCTACGCAACAGGTTGGTTTAACAAGCAATAACGAGACGGCTAATTTTGTCGCGGTTTCTGGTATTGATGAAGCCGTTATATTAGTAACCGCTTCTTTTGATGGCGTTACTGTAAGTAAAACAACAAGTATCACCATTAACCCGCCCCCTAATTTGAGTTTAGCGGTTACCGCACCGCTTAGCGTTGATGTGGGCGATAATGTAAATCTTAGTGCAATGGTCAGTGCTGATGGGGTTGATGTTAATAGTGGCGTTACTTATGTGTGGGAAGATAAATCTACGCAACAAATTGGTTTAGCAAGCAGTGACGATACAGCCTCTTTTGTTGCCATAGGCAGTATTCACGAAGCGGTTATATTAGTCACAGCCTCTTTTGAAGGGGCAACAGTTAGCAGAACAGTGAGCATAACGATAAACCCACCCCAAGCAGTTAATTCAGCTTTAACGATTACTGCGCCAGTTAGCGCTAAAGTGGGCGATAGCGTAAATCTTAGTGCAGTATTTAGTATTGATGGAAAAGATGTTATCACTGGCGTTACTTATGAATGGGAAGATAAGTCTTTACAACCAATAGGCTTAACAGGCACAAATAGCACAGCAAACTTTGTTGCCATAACGGGTATTAGTGAAGCGGTTATATTAGTTAAAGCCACCTTTGATGGCGCTACAGTTAGCAAAACAGTTAGTATAACGATTAATCCAGCTCAACCACCACCTGTTTTGGGTTTAGCTGTATCTGCACCCATTGATGTTAATATAGGTGATGTAGTAAACCTTAGCGCAGTGTTTAGCATCAATGGAGTAGATGTTAGTAATGGCGTCACTTATGTGTGGGAAGATAAATCAATACAACCACTCGCGTTAACGAGTAATAATAATACAGCCAGTTTTGTTGCTTTAGCAGGTATTGATGAAGCGATAATACAGGTAACAGCCTCTTTTGGCAGTGTTATGGTAAGCAAAACGGTTAGTATAACGATTAACCCTTCTGCGCCTAGTTTAACTTTAGCTGTTACTGCCCCTACTAGCGTTGATGTAGGCGTTAGCGTAGATCTAAGTGCGTTAGTTAGCGTTAATGGGGAAGATGTAAATAGTGGTGTTACTTATGTGTGGGAAGACAAATCTGCACAACCAGTATTTTTATCAAGCAGTAATAATACGGCTAATTTTATTGCTATAATAGGTACTCCTGAAGCTGTCATATCGGTGACAGCTTCTTTTGGCGGCTCGACGGTAAGTAAAACGGTTAGCATAGCCATTAACCCACCGCATATTTTAGATATAGTCTTTACTGCACCGGCATCTGCTGATGTAGGTGACAATGTAAACCTTAGAGCATTACTCAATATTGATGGGGTAGATGTTACCAGTGGCGTTACTTATGTATGGGAAGATAAATCAACTCAACCAGTAGGCTTAACAAGCAATAGCGATACAGCAAGTTTTATTGCGATAGCGGGTATTCCTGAAGCGGTTATATCAGTAACGGCTTCCTTTGGTAGTAATACTGTAACTAAAACGGTCAGTATAACCGTGAACCCACCGCCTACTTTAGTCTTAACCGTTACTGCACCTTCTGCTATTGATATAGGTGATAGCGTACCTCTTAGTGCGATGATTAGTGCCGATGGGGTAGATGTTAATAGCGGCGTTACTTATACGTGGGAAGATAAATCGACGCAACCAATAGGTTTAACGAACAGTAACGACACTGCAAATTTTGTTGCGATAGCGAATATTCATGAAGCGGTTATATTAGTTAAAGCTTCATTTAAAGGTGCTACTGTAAGTAAAACAATAAGCATAATCATTAATCCCATCCCTAATTTAACGTTAACCGTTACCGCACCTTCTCCTGTAGATGCAGGGACGAGTGTCGATCTTGTTGCAATGGTCAGTGCTAATGGAGCAGATGTTAATAGTGGTATTACTTACGTGTGGGAAGATAAATCTACACAACCAGTGGTTTTATCGAGTAAAGACAATACCGCTAATTTTGTTGCCATCTCAGGCGTTCATGAAGTGGTTATTTTGGTAACGGCAAAATTTAAGGGAGCCGTGGTAAGTAAAACAATAAGTATAACCATTAACCCACCTCCGCATTTAGATCTAACTCTGATGGCACCCTCTATAGTGGATGTCGGTGATTCAGTAGATCTTATTGCAATGGTCAGCATTAATGGAACAGATGTAACTACCGGCGTTACTTATGCGTGGGAAGATAAATCTGCCCAATCGATTGGTTTGGCGAGTAAGGATAATACCGCTCATTTTGTTGCTGTCGCAGGTATTGATGAACCTATTGTGCTAATCACAGCAAGCTACAAAGGCGCGACAGTCAGCGAAAAAGTATCCATTGCTGTGCTTAGCTCAGTGCAACCTGTTGAAATAGGTGCGTTGACTATTAGCGGGCCAACTAAGGTAAAATCGTCTCATCAGGTCATTTTAAATGCGCTGTATACAGAAACCAGCGTAGTAAAGCCGAATGCTACTATTACTTGGGCACAAGACAAAGGGCCTGACGCTGGGTTTACTGCCAACAATGGCGAACTTTCTTTTACCGCACCAGATGTTAACCAAGATACAGAGTTTGCCTTTAGTGCTCAAACCACTAACGATGCGGGTGAAATTTTCGATGCTTTGTGGTTTGTCACGGTCACCCCCCCAGATATTGCATTTACTAATCAACTTAATACAGTAAAACAAGCTACTTCCGGTGATACAGTTCACTTAACAACACAGGTTAGCCAAACTGGCGGAGGCGGCTCATTTACTTATGCTTGGACACAAGTACAAGTGACGGGTACCCCGGTTGTTATAACCCATACCGACACCTCTAAACCTACCGCAACTTTTATCGCTCCTTCAGCCGCGGGGAAATTAACTTTTAGTGTAACGGCTACAGAATCTGGCAGTGGAAAAAGCATTTCGAAAACGCAAGTAGTTAACGTATTAGGCAAGCCGTTTACGCCACAACAAGGTGCGCAGCATTCTGTATTTAGTGGACATGGACAAATTGAATTAAAAGGTAGGGTTAATGGAGGAACAGCGCCTTTTAGCTATTCATGGGCACAAACAGCTGGTCCACAAGCTATAATTAGCAGCACAAGTGCTGAAAACCCATCTGTAACACCGCCAATAGTCACAACCGATACAGACATTACTTGGGTTGTTACAGTAACAGATGCGAATAATCAAAGTGTTACTTCTACGCATACAGTCACTGTAAAAGCAGCCCCTAAGTTAGCTGTTTCTATATTACACCCAGCAAGCGAAGACGTTGCTGAAGGCGACACTGTACTGCCGCAAGCACACATTAGTGGAGGCACAGGCAATTATTCCATTCGTTGGACGAGTTCTGTAGTTACCTTGGTTGATGAAACTACCGCAGCACCAAGCTTTGTTGTACCAACAGTCAGCAAAGACACTAACATTGTCGTGAATTTGGCAGTGAGCGACGGCGTTAATCAAATCACGCGAAGTGTAAGATACACAGCTAAACCTTTATTTACGGTAAATTCGCATCAGAACCAAAGCGGCAGTAACCTAGCCACAGGTCCTAATCAAAGTACACATCAGAACAATCAAATTGAGTCAGGCAAGACCTTTAAACCCAGTGTTGATGTACACGAAAATGCTGCATCTGGTGGTACTTTTACGTATGTATGGACAGTAGTGAAACCTAACCCCGCACCTGCAGATTTAGTCATTGCAGGTGCCAATACTGCACAGCCTATTGTGAGTGCACCGAGTGTTACCAGTATCACACCTGTTGAGTTGCAAGCTGTTATCACTTATAGCGTTAATGGTAAAAGCATTAGTAAAACGGTTAATTCTCAATATCAAGTTGTTCCATATAATTCACCTAGTAAACCCACATTAACATTAAGCATGGCGGGGCATGAAAGTGTGATTGGTGGTCGTCTAGCGAACCCTACTGTTTCGGTCATGAATGCCGCAGGCACCATCACTTACAAGTGGACACAAATAAGTGGGCCAAATATTGTTGGGGGTATCATTGGCGAAACGACAGGCAATCCTTACTTTACAGTGCCAACCATCACGGGTGGCCATCAAAATTTAGTATTAGAAGTAGAAGTGGGTGATGGCACTGAAGTCAAAACAGCGCAAGTAACTTTTGATATTAGCCCATTAAACATACCACCGAAATTACCATTGACTGTTGTCGCGTCTAATGATGAAACAGTTATTGCAAACGCAGTGGTAACCCCAAGAGCAACGGTAACAAACTCTAATGGCACGCCGACTTATGCATGGACTCAAACCAGTGGTACAGCCGTTATAATTACCGATGAAAATACGGCAACGCCAAGTTTTATGGCGCCCACAACCAGTGGCTCGATAGTACTTGAAGTCACCGTAACAGATAATGACAATGCCCCTATTACGGACACAGTAAGCTATCAAGTGCAAACAGCTATCAAACTCACTGCAGGAACTTCTATACGTTCAGTATCTGAAGGAAATACAGTTGACTTACTTGCATCAACAACAGATGTAAATGGTACGGCGTCTTATGCTTGGAGCGTTGTAAGTGATGGCGGTACTGGTGTGGTAACAGGAGATATTGCAAACCCTGCGCTAGCTCATACCAGTCTTGATATTCCGGCAGTTGACCAAGATAGAACCTTAGTTTTACAAGTCATTGCAACCGACAGTGCTAACTCTGCAACCGCTAAAGCGACAGTTACTATTAACATTAGAGATTTAAAAATGCGAGTCGACTTAGGAGCGGGCTCAAATATCCCTTCTGGACAAACAGGTTATTTACATGCCAATGTTACTAGCGGTAAAGGTCCTTTTAGTTATGCATGGGCAGATTCTACCCCTCCTAGCCTTAGCGCTACTAACACCAATAACCCAAGTTTTACAGCACCTAATGTTACCCACAGTGTTGATTTACAATTTGGCGTAACGGTAACTGATAGTCTTAATAATACCGCTTCTGGTAGTATTATAATGACCGTAGAACAACCGCCGTTTAGTGTTAACGCAGGTGTTGACTTCTCGGTAATAGAAGGCAGTACCGTTCAATTACGCGCTCAGGGAGTAAATGGTGCAGGAGCAACATGGCAATGGATACAAACCGCAGGTCAAAACGTTTCATTGTCTGATGCAACACAGGCTAATCCAACCTTTATTGCACCTTCACAAGCGGAAGGCGTGAAAGAAACATTTAGCTTTACCGTGACAGGCACCAGCAATGGACAAGTTAAAAGTGCGTCTGTAAATGTTGTTGTTCAGGGCGTTCCTGATATTGCGGCGCATTCAAACAATGTTTCAGTGCATGCGGGAGCAACGGTTAATCTAGCTGGTAGTATTACAGGCGCGGGTACTGTCGAAAATTTAGCATGGACTCAGAGTTCAGCGGGACTATCTGTAGGTACTATTACTAACGCTTCTACAATAGGCGATGTAAAATATTTAAATGCGAGTTTTGTTGCACCTGCCGTTAACGCAGATACAACTCTGACCTTTGACTTTACCGCAATAGGCGTAGGCAATGTAGTGCACGTACCTGTTACAGTCACTATTATTGCTAATCCCTTAACGGTAAGTGCAGGTAGCGATATTCGCGTTAGATCGGGCGCAACGGTCCAGCTACACGCTGTATCAAGCAATGCGGCTAACTACGCATGGTCACAAACAGTAGGCACTCCTACGGTAACGCTGATTAATGGCAATACCAATGGCGCAAGTTTCGTCGCGCCTGATGTAACTGCGGACACAACGCTGACCTTTGAAGTTGATGTAACAGGTGGTGGAATACCGGGAACTGACACAGTTAATGTGACTGTTTTCGAACCAACTATCGTAGTAAATACGAACAGCGCCCACCGTATTAACCTAATCGCAGATGATTCGGAGCCGCCGACCTTTATTGACACAACCTTTGCAGATAGCGTAAGTGGTAGTGACGTCACGCCAGCCACAACAACATGGACGATTACTCCTAATCCTACTCCCCCCGCAACATTGGACATGGTGTTTTCTGGATTGAATACGGCAACTTTGGAAATCAACCCAATTGGCGCTTCAAAAGGTACTTACACAGCGACGATGACAGCAGGTGATTCTGCAAACCATTACCAATCAGGCAGCAAGTCATTTGTTATTGACATTAAACCTGCTACTCCGCCGATGCCTAAAACTGTTGATCTTAGTGCGAATACAGGGCTAACAGTGGCAGGTATTGCAGGCAATCATTCACTGCATGTCCCAACCATCTCAGGAGGTTTACCACCTTACCATTATAATTGGGGGCTAGGTGCCGATGCCAATGGCTTAGTAATTACCGGTGGTACTACAGACAATCCAACCGTCGCTTTTCCTGCGGTACCTAGCACTTGTACCGCTATTTCAGGGAAAATATCGCTCACCGTTACAGATGCGAATGGTGATACCGCTACTGGCGATGTAACATATAGTAGCACACCTTCCCTAAATCCTATTAAACCAGTCAGCTGTCAAATTTGCCGTGGACCTAAATTCATTTGTGAGCGCTCACATGTTTTAACAGTTTGTGATGTTTCTTTCGGAAATCATGCCTCGGGTACGGTCAATTCCGATTTACAATATTGTATTAATGATATTGAAAACCTCCAAGATGGTTCACGCTATGTAACCCGTCGCTGCGCTACTGCGGAAGAAGTAAATCATGATTGGTTTACTGGCAAAGCGACAGGTTTTACCGAAGCAAATACGAATTCAGGGACAGATATTGGTCATTTGGGACGACTCGACCCACTTGCTCATAAATACAATGTGGTCATATTGAAAGACAGGCACTTTAGCTTTTCAGCAGCTTGCAAAGGTGATAACTGTAATCTAGAAACTGTTCCCGATGATCTCCTTGGCGTGACTAATGGAGTGCCAAATAGTGTAACAGGGGTTCCGCCTACACCGAAAGCAGGTGTTTGTCCTTAGTTAGTTTATTCAAAATAAAAGCATCATTTAATATAATAGGTTCATTATTAAGTGATGCTTTCTATGTTTTACACCTTAAACTTATCTAACTGTACCGACTGTTATGGTTAGACAAATCATTGGGAACATAGTAATTATAAGCTAGTACATTGAATAGATATTGTAAGTTTTAAGTACACTCAAAAAATGACGCTAAGTACTCTAATATATTTATCATTTTTTAATTAACTTCCAGACTGAATTTACATGCGTTTGTGAAAATTATCATCTTAGCGTTTCATTTTAGATGGTGAGGTTTGCTTAATGCATATAACCTATCTCACTTTGTGCCCCATAGCGCCACAGAATTTAATACCTAAAATCATATTAATCTAATGTCCGCTTTGGTACTTTTAATCAAATGAGAATTTCTGACTCTATAGGTTCCTGATGAAATTTAGAACAATTCTATTATCTAAAACAGGGCTGATTTTCATCGGTTCGAATGTCACTAGATAAGCCATGTCTAAGGTCTTCTTTCGTATCTTAACTGACTTAAATTTAAGTGAGTATTTACCATGTTCTTTGTCCGCTTCAGGCTCTGAACAGCCTTAAAAAGTAAGCGTCTGAAGGTCTGCTTATGGCACTGAGCCGAACTTCGGGAAAGAGCGAATAGCTGCCGTCGATATCAGTTTCGTTAACGACAGCTCCTCCGATATTGCGGTCATTAGCCTAACTCATAAAGATTCATTATGAAGGATTACTCGCACGATGTGGTGGTGTGGGACTGGAGGTTAGAGACCTTCGGCTACCCGATTAGCCGCTATAGCTTCTATTTTAAAATAACAAAACAAAAATTTAAATTGCCTAGTATTCACTATTTTTTCGTTTTAAAAATAATCCTAAAAGAATTATAAACATCACGATAAACTCTATAAAAACCAAACATTGAACTACTGCAATGATCAAGTCGGAGGATTTATCTCCCCGAAATGTGATCAATAAAAAGCAAATTAGAGGCAACACCAAACAAGAACGAATCAGTATTTTTATATTTTTATTATTACTAATCCACTCTAAAAATTTGAACATTTACATACCTATTCCACAAATAAATTCGATCTATATATGGCGGGTTAACGCCTCTTTAATAAGTGAGCCAAATGCTGTCGGGCGATTTGCTCCGCAAATGGCATGACAGCTTTGTGAGTCTTAATTTAAAGACTTGATAATCATTGAGCCTCCTCCAAAGTATCGCGTTTATACGTAATACTTTAGTGACCAAACAAAAAGGAGAAAGCTCAATGAACTTTTACAATAACATGCATCCATACTATTGTGGTATCGATTTACACGCTAGATTACTCTACGTCTGTATCATTGATAATACAGGACTTATTCTTGTTCACAAGAAAATTAAAGATGACCCCTCCGCCTTGCTTAAGTTGTTACAGCCCTATATCGGTGACATTGTGGTAGGTGTTGAATGTATGCATTGCTGGTATTGGGTTGCCGATTTTTGTAAAGCGCATAATATCGATTTTATTCTTGGTCATGCCCTTTATATGAAAGCCATTCATGGTGGTAAAGCTAAAAACGACAAAATAGACTCATATAAAATCGCCAAACTTATTCGTGGCGGTAATTTTCCTCTTGCTTATGTCTACGACAAAGAAATGCGTGCCACTCGTGATTTATTACGCCGCAGAACCAAAATCGTTCGTCATGGTGCTGATTTAAAAGCTCACGTTGCAAACACTGCTAGTCAGTACAATCTACCTGCCCATAATGTAAATTTAAAAAATGTATGTGATAGAGAAAAAATGCGCTATTACTTTCCCGATCCAGTTGTACAACGCTCTATTAATCTCGATATGGGCATACTTGACTGCTATCAAAAAGAGCTCAAGCCTTTAGAGCATTATATTGAACAGATGGCCAAGCAACATAACCCCGTTCATCTAAATATCTTGCAAACCATTAATGGCATCGGTCGTATTCTCGCGCTGACAATTATTTACGAGATTGGTGATATTAATCGCTTCCCGAGTGTTCAAAAGTTTGCTTCTTATTGCAGACTCGTAAAATGTAAAGCTGAATCAGCAGGCAAAACCTATGGTACTCAAGGCAATAAAATTGGTAATGCGCATTTAAAATGGGCTTTCTCAGAAGCCGCTGTATTGTTATTACGCCATAACCATAATGCTACTCAATATCTTGAAAAATTACAAAAAAGAATGAGTAAAGCCAAAGCGATTTCCGCGCTGGCGCATAAGCTCGGTCGTTGCGTTTATTATATGCTTAAAAAAGAGACTGTATTCGATGAAACCCGATTCTTAAAGCGTTAGTCACGGTACTGAGTGAGCTGAACGTCTAACTGGATATAAGGTTGAGCATCAATCAATTGGGTGAGT
Source organism: Pseudoalteromonas sp. C2R02 (assembly GCF_018860845.1). Lineage (NCBI taxonomy): Bacteria > Pseudomonadati > Pseudomonadota > Gammaproteobacteria > Alteromonadales > Pseudoalteromonadaceae > Pseudoalteromonas > Pseudoalteromonas sp. C2R02. Next base: position 209,778 of record NZ_JAHKQC010000029.1, read on the forward strand.
TAATAGCCATTAAGCTTTAACCTGATTATATGCCTAAATACCTAAGCCTCTTGGCGTGATTAGGCACTCAGTACGCGTGCATTAGTACAATAAGGAAA
>NZ_JAHKQC010000016.1:0-3528 GCF_018860845.1 Pseudoalteromonas sp. C2R02
GCCAGATCAAAATCTGCATCAGGGCTTGATTGAAGCCTTGACCAATCTACAGTACAGCGAAATGCCGTCCCTAATTGCTTGCTATAATTTCTAAATCCCACAAAACAAAAAAGCCGATACATTTCTGTATCGGCTTTCTTTAATTAGGAGCCTGGCGATGTCCTACTTTCACATGGGAAACCCCACACTATCATCGGCGCTGTTTCGTTTCACTTCTGAGTTCGGCATGGGATCAGGTGGGTCCAAAACGCTATTGTCACCAAGCAAAATCTGTTGATTATGCTTTGTTCTTGTTCTTTAATAAATTCGGTCTGCTGATACAGATATCGTAAAAGTATTCTACTTTAGTTAACACTAACTTCTTGCTTGTTTCTATCACACACAAACCACTTTGGCGTTGTATGGTTAAGCCTCACGGGTAATTAGTACAAGTTAGCTCAAGGCCTCACAACCCTTACACACCTTGCCTATCAACGTTGTAGTCTCCAACGGCCCTTCAGAGTGCTTATAGCACTAGTGAGAAATCATCTCGAGGCCTGCTTCGCGCTTAGATGCTTTCAGCGCTTATCAGTTCCGAACGTAGCTACCGGGCAATGCCATTGGCATGACAACCCGAACACCAGCGGTTCGTTCACTCCGGTCCTCTCGTACTAGGAGCAACCCCTCTCAATTCTCAAACGCCCACGGCAGATAGGGACCGAACTGTCTCACGACGTTCTAAACCCAGCTCGCGTACCACTTTAAATGGCGAACAGCCATACCCTTGGGACCGACTTCAGCCCCAGGATGTGATGAGCCGACATCGAGGTGCCAAACACCGCCGTCGATATGAACTCTTGGGCGGTATCAGCCTGTTATCCCCGGAGTACCTTTTATCCGTTGAGCGATGGCCCTTCCATTCAGAACCACCGGATCACTATGACCTACTTTCGTACCTGCTCGACGTGTCTGTCTCGCAGTTAAGCTTGCTTCTACCATTACACTAACCGTACGATGTCCGACCGTACTTAGCAAACCTTCGTGCTCCTCCGTTACTCTTTGGGAGGAGACCGCCCCAGTCAAACTACCCACCAGGCACTGTCCGCAATCCCGCTTAGGGACCTACGTTAGAACATCAAAACTACAAGGGTGGTATTTCAAGGTTGACTCCATAACATCTAGCGACGCTACTTCAAAGTCTCCCACCTATCCTACACATGTAGGTTCAATGTTCAGTGCCAAGCTGTAGTAAAGGTTCACGGGGTCTTTCCGTCTAGCCGCGGGTACACAGCATCTTCACTGCGATTTCAATTTCACTGAGTCTCGGGTGGAGACAGCGTGGCCATGGTTACACCATTCGTGCAGGTCGGAACTTACCCGACAAGGAATTTCGCTACCTTAGGACCGTTATAGTTACGGCCGCCGTTTACCGGGGCTTCGATCAAGAGCTTCTCCGAAGATAACCCCATCAATTAACCTTCCGGCACCGGGCAGGTGTCACACCGTATACGTCATCTTTCGATTTTGCACAGTGCTGTGTTTTTAATAAACAGTCCCAGCCACCTAGTTTCTGAGACCAACTTCAGCTCCACACGTAAAGCGCTTCACCTAATGTTGGCGTACCTTCTCCCGAAGTTACGGTACAATTTTGCCTAGTTCCTTCACCCGAGTTCTCTCAAGCGCCTTAGTATTCTCTACCTGACCACCTGTGTCGGTTTGGGGTACGATTCTCTATAAACTGAAGCTTAGAGGCTTTTCCTGGAAGTATGGCACCAACAACTTCATCACCGTAGTGACTCGTCTCGTGTCTCAGCCTTAACGATAACCCGGATTTACCTAAGTCATCAGCCTACGCACTTTCACATGGACAACCAACGCCATGCTTGTTTAGCCTGCTCCGTCCCCCCTTCGCATTTATAGTGAGTACAGGAATATTAACCTGTTTCCCATCGACTACGCCTTTCGGCCTCGCCTTAGGAGTCGACTCACCCTACCCTGATTAACATGGGATAGGAACCCTTGGTCTTCCGGCGTGGGGGTTTTTCACCCCCATTATCGTTACTCATGTCAGCATTCGCACTTCTGATACCTCCAGCATACCTCCCGGTACACCTTCAACGGCTTACAGAACGCTCCCCTACCCCGCGAACAAAGTTCGCAGGCGCATCTTCGGTGGTATGTTTAGCCCCGTTACATCTTCCGCGCAGACCGACTCGACCAGTGAGCTATTACGCTTTCTTTAAAGGATGGCTGCTTCTAAGCCAACCTCCTGGCTGTCTGGGCCTTTCCACATCGTTTCCCACTTAACATACACTTTGGGACCTTAGATGGCGCTCTGGGTTGTTTCCCTCTTCACGACGGACGTTAGCACCCGCCGTGTGTCTCCCGGATATTACTTAACGGTATTCGGAGTTTGCATGGGGTTGGTAAGTCGGGATGACCCCCTAGCCCAAACAGTGCTCTACCCCCGTCAGTATTCATCCGAGGCTCTACCTAAATAGATTTCGGGGAGAACCAGCTATCTCCCGGTTTGATTAGCCTTTCACTCCTAGCCACAAGTCATCCCCTCACTTTTCAACGTAAGTGGGTTCGGTCCTCCAGTTGATGTTACTCAACCTTCAACCTGCCCATGGCTAGATCACCGGGTTTCGGGTCTATACCCTGCAACTAGTCGCCCAGTTAAGACTCGGTTTCCCTACGGCTCCCCTATTCGGTTAACCTCGCTACAAAATATAAGTCGCTGACCCATTATACAAAAGGTACGCAGTCACCTAACAAGTAGGCTCCTACTGCTTGTACGTACACGGTTTCAGGTTCTATTTCACTCCCCTCACAGGGGTTCTTTTCGCCTTTCCCTCACGGTACTGGTTCACTATCGGTCAGTTGGGAGTATTTAGCCTTGGAGGATGGTCCCCCCATATTCAGTCAGGATATCACGTGTCCCGACCTACTCGATTTCACTTTATATAAGTTTTCATATACAGGACTATCACCTTGTATCGTTGCACTTTCCAGAGCATTCTACTAACTACAATAAAGCTTAAGGGCTGTTTCGATTTCGCTCGCCGCTACTTTCGAAATCTCGGTTGATTTCTGTTCCTACGGGTACTTAGATGTTTCAGTTCTCCGCGTTCGCCTCGTTAACCTATGTATTCAGTTAACGATACCTATAAATAGGTGGGTTTCCCCATTCGGAAATCTAAGTCTCAAGTGCTTTTTACTAGCTCGACTTAGCTTATCGCAAGTTAATACGTCCTTCATCGCCTCCAACTGCCAAGGCATCCACCGTGTACGCTTATTCACTTAACCATACAACCCAAAATAGTTTTACAACTAAAATGCGCTGTATTATTTCGTGACAGTTAACTTCGCCAGAAGTTAATGTTTTGAATACTAAAGTAGATGCCAATCATTAATTACTTATAAATAAGTAAACAATAAATTGGCATGAATGATACTGCTATCATTCGTTTCTTTTACTTTTTGAAAACTCTTTCAAACCTAAGTTTGAAGAATTTTTATATCAGCTTTCCAAATTTTTAAAGAGCA
>NZ_JAHKQC010000016.1:3724-5568 GCF_018860845.1 Pseudoalteromonas sp. C2R02
TAATCATCTGTGTGGACACTGGCATGCAAACCAGTTCTTTCGTATAAGGAGGTGATCCAGCCCCAGGTTCCCCTAGGGCTACCTTGTTACGACTTCACCCCAGTCATGAATCACTCCGTGGTGACCGTCCTCTGCAAGCAGTTAGACTAGCCACTTCTGGAGCAACCCACTCCCATGGTGTGACGGGCGGTGTGTACAAGGCCCGGGAACGTATTCACCGCGGCATTCTGATCCGCGATTACTAGCGATTCCGACTTCATGGAGTCGAGTTGCAGACTCCAATCCGGACTACGACAGGCTTTAAGTGATTCGCTTACCCTCGCGAGCTCGCAGCACTCTGTACCTGCCATTGTAGCACGTGTGTAGCCCTACACGTAAGGGCCATGATGACTTGACGTCGTCCCCACCTTCCTCCGGTTTATCACCGGCAGTCTCCCTAGAGTTCTCAGCATTACCTGCTAGCAACTAAGGATAGGGGTTGCGCTCGTTGCGGGACTTAACCCAACATCTCACAACACGAGCTGACGACAGCCATGCAGCACCTGTCTCAGAGTTCCCGAAGGCACAAGTCTATCTCTAGTCTCTTCTCTGGATGTCAAGTGTAGGTAAGGTTCTTCGCGTTGCATCGAATTAAACCACATGCTCCACCGCTTGTGCGGGCCCCCGTCAATTCATTTGAGTTTTAACCTTGCGGCCGTACTCCCCAGGCGGTCTACTTAATGCGTTAGCTTTGGAAAAGTCATCCGAAGATTCCAGCTCCTAGTAGACATCGTTTACGGCGTGGACTACCGGGGTATCTAATCCCGTTTGCTCCCCACGCTTTCGTACATGAGCGTCAGTATTGACCCAGGTGGCTGCCTTCGCCATCGGTATTCCTTCAGATCTCTACGCATTTCACCGCTACACCTGAAATTCTACCACCCTCTATCATACTCTAGTCTGCCAGTTCGAAATGCAGTTCCCAGGTTGAGCCCGGGGCTTTCACATCTCGCTTAACAAACCGCCTGCGTACGCTTTACGCCCAGTAATTCCGATTAACGCTTGCACCCCTCGTATTACCGCGGCTGCTGGCACGAAGTTAGCCGGTGCTTCTTCTGCGAGTAACGTCACAGCTATAGTCTATTAAACTATAACCTTTCCTCCTCGCTGAAAGTGCTTTACAACCCTAGGGCCTTCTTCACACACGCGGCATGGCTGCATCAGGCTTGCGCCCATTGTGCAATATTCCCCACTGCTGCCTCCCGTAGGAGTCTGGACCGTGTCTCAGTTCCAGTGTGGCTGATCATCCTCTCAAACCAGCTAGGGATCGTTGCCTTGGTGAGCCTTTACCTCAACCAACTAGCTAATCCCACTTGGGCTAATCTTTAGGCGTGAGGCCCGAAGGTCCCCCACTTTGGTCCGTAGACATCATGCGGTATTAGCAGTCGTTTCCAACTGTTGTCCCCCACCTAAAGGCATATTCCCAAGCATTACTCACCCGTCCGCCGCTCGTCAGCAGATAGCAAGCTATCTCTGTTACCGCTCGACTTGCATGTGTTAGGCCTGCCGCCAGCGTTCAATCTGAGCCATGATCAAACTCTTCAATTAAAAAGTTTTATGTCTTTCGACAGCTCAATGAATTCTGTTTTTGATATAACTTAGTAAACTAAGTTACGTCGCATATGACTGTGTAGTCACTCGCTCTTTCCTAAAAGGATTGAGTGAACAGATTTTAATGAGACTCTAATTTTGTGTCACTTCGAAAAGTGACTTTAGAACTCAATCTGCAAGAGTGCCCACACAGATGATTACTTAAATTTTTAAAGAACGTTTCAAGCTTTTTGGCTAGTGCCGTTTCGCTTGGG